>PNNC01000168.1 GCA_013824015.1 Polaromonas sp. | reverse complement strand
CGTCACCAGGTACTCGGCGCTCGGGAAAAACACCGCCATGAATCGGCGCACCACCAGGTCGTACAGCTTTTGCTCGGCGTCGCTCAGGCCGCTGGGCGCCTGCAGGGTCGGGATGATCGCAAAGTGATCGCTGACCTTGGCATTGTCAAAGATGCGCTTGCTGGGCTTGATGTAGTTGCCCTTGAGCGCCGTCGCCGCATGCGGCGCCAGGTGTTTCATGGGGCTGGCGGCCAGCATCTCGAAGGTCTGTTTGACCACCGGCACATAGTCTTCGGGCAGCGCGCGCGAATCGGTACGCGGGTAGGTCAGCGCCTTGTGGCGCTCGTACAGGCTTTGCGCGATCGACAGCGTGGTCTTGGCCGAGAAGCCGAACTTGCCGTTGGCCTCGCGCTGCAGCGAGGTCAGGTCAAACAGCAGGCCCGACGCCGTGGTGGACGGCTTGCTTTCTTCGGTCACCGTGGCTGACTTGCCGCGCACCGCGTCGGCAATCGCGCGGGCTTCCTTCTCGGACCAGACGCGGTCGGCCTTCAGCTCGGCATCGGGCTCGGTATTGTCGGCATTGGCCGCGGCCTTTTTCCACTTCGGGTCGAACCACTTGGCCGGGTACTCGCCGGCCTCGGCCAGAAAGCTGGCGTGGATTTCCCAGTAGTCGCGGCTCACGAACTTGCGGATTTTTTCCTCGCGCTCGACCACCACCGACAGCGTCGGCGTCTGCACCCGGCCCACCGTCGTCAGGAAGAAGCCGCCGTCGCGCGAGTTGAAGGCGGTCATGGCCCGCGTGCCGTTGATGCCGACCATCCAGTCGGCTTCCGAGCGCGAACGCGCCGCGTCGGCCAGGCCCTGCATCTGCTGGTCGCTGCGCAGGCTCTCGAAGCCCTCGCGGATCGCGGCCGGCGTCATCGACTGCAGCCAGAGGCGCTTGACCGGATGTTTGCTCTTGGCGTACTGCTGGATCAGCCGGAAGATCAGCTCACCCTCGCGGCCCGCGTCACAGGCGTTGACGAGCGCGCCCACGTCCTTGCGTTTGGTCAGCTTGACGATGGCATTGAGCCGCGTCTTGGTCTTGTCCATCGGCTTCAGGTCGAAGTAGGGCGGGATCACCGGCAGGTTGGCAAAACTCCACTTGCCGCGCTTGACGTCGAACTCTTCCGGCGCCTGGATCTCGACCAGGTGGCCGACGGCCGAGGTGATCAGCCACTCGTCACTCTCGAAATATTCATCGTGTTTTTCAAACTTGCCCGCCGTCGGCGTGATGGCGCGGACGATGTCCTGCGCCACCGAGGGCTTTTCTGCAATCACAAGGGTTTTCATATGTACTTCTTCAAACCTTCAACATCTTCGGGGAACATTTCCCCGGCTTCTGCAAATACGACTTTGCCGCTGCGGCCATCCGGCGCGACCTTGAGCACCACCACCACCGGCAGGCCGGCCGGCTTGGGCAGCACTTTGGCAACTTCCGGGCTCAGCATGCCCGCGGGAAAACTGTAGCCCTTGCTCTTCATATAGTGGGCGGCGGCTTCGGGCTTGTTGTCGATCGACAGCGCCAGCACCTCCAGGCCTTGGGCCCGGTGGGCGCGCCACAAGGCCTCGATATGGGGCGACTGGACCGCACAAAACGGACACCAGCTGGCCCACCAGTACACCACAAGCGTCTTGCCGCCCACTGCGGCGGGATTCCAGGCCCGTCCGTCCAGCAGCGTCAGCGATGGCAGCGGCAGGCTGCTGCCGACCTTCGGCAGGGGGCTGCCGGACCCGCGCGCCCAGGCGCGCGCAGCCACGCCGGCAGCGGCCAGCGCAGCCAGGGACTGAATCAGTTTTCTTCGCTTGAACATCATCGGGCGATCTCGGGTCACAGGTGCGCATCACTACAATACGGGCTTCGCGCGTACGCACGCGCGCACCCGCACGGGCGCGCACATGCATGAATTAACCATACCAAAAAAACCCGTCGTGTCAAAAACTCAGGTCTTGCCCCCCCCTTCCAGCCCTTCCGCCAGCCCCGCTTCCGCAGCCGGCCGCCGCATCCAGACCCGCGCCTCGGGCGTGCACGGCAAGGGTGTGTTTGCGGTGCAGGACCTCGCCGAAGGCGAAGTCCTGATCGAGTACATCGG
The DNA here is from genome assembly GCA_013824015.1 of Polaromonas sp. Taxonomy (GTDB): domain Bacteria; phylum Pseudomonadota; class Gammaproteobacteria; order Burkholderiales; family Burkholderiaceae_C; genus Polaromonas. Next base: position 23,500 of record PNNC01000168.1, on the reverse strand, counting down.
CGAGATCATCAACTGGAAGGAAGCGCTGCGCCGGCATCCGCACGACCCGAAGGACCCGAACCACACCTTCTACTTCCACATCGACGAAGACCATGTGATCGACGCCAAACACGGCGGCAACTCCTCGCGCTGGATCAACCACAGCTGCAAGCCGAATTGCGAAGCCGACGAGCAGAATGGCCGTGTCTTCATCAAGGCGCTGCGCAACATCCCGGCCGGCGAGGAACTGTTTTACGACTACGGCCTGATCATCGACGCGCCGTACACGAAGAAGCTGCTGGCCGAGTACCCCTGCTGGTGCGGCGCCAAAAACTGCCGCGGCACGCTGCTCGCGCCCAAGGACGACGAGCCGGGCAAGAAGGGCAAGAAATCGAAAAAGGCCAAGGCTGCGGACAAGCCCGGCAAGGAAAAGAAGAAGTCGGCCAAAGCCGGCAAGCCCGCGAAGCCCAAGAAAGAGTTCAAAAAGGAACTCAAGAAGGTCCTCAAGCAATCCGGCAAGGCCGGCAAGCCGGCAAAAAAACAAACGGCCTGAGAATCCGTGATTGTCATTGCGGGCCTGACCCGCAATCCATGACCCCGGCCACGCGACGCCCACAGTCCCCCCATCATGGATCCCGGATCGAGTCCGGGATGACAGAGCAAAGGCCGCACACCTCCACCATGAGTACCCCGCCTCCCGCCCCCATCCGCTGGCCCGCCGAAGCCATCTGGGAAGCCGTGGCGCCGCTGCTGCCCGGCTTCACCGTCGAGGTGCTGCCCACTGTGGATTCAACCAACACCGAGCTGATGCGGCGCTTCCGCGCCGCCGGGCCGGCGGCTGCCGAGCCGGTGCTGCTGGTGGCCGAGCAGCAAAGCGCTGGCCGCGGCCGCCGGGGCCGCGCCTGGCAGAGCCGGACCGGCGACAGCCTGACCTTTTCACTGGGCATGGCGCTGCAGCCGGCCGACTGGTCCGGCCTGTCGCTGGCTGTCGGCATCAGCATCGCCGAGAGCCTGCAGCCGCAGGTTCCCGCCACGGATCAGCCCCGCATCCGGCTCAAATGGCCCAACGACCTGTGGCTGGCCGACGCCCAGGGCGAGCGCAAGCTGGCCGGCATCCTGGTCGAAACCGCGAGCTGGGGCGAGCTGCGCTATGTGGTCATCGGCGTCGGCATCAATGTGCGCACGCTGGCGCTCACCCCCGCGCCGCAGCTTGACGACCAGCCCGCGGCCCTGGCGCCAGCCGCCTTGCAAGACATCCTGCCTGGCATCGATGTGGCGCAGGCGCTGGCGCTGGTCGCAGCGCCGCTGGTGCAGGCCGTGCAGGCTTTTGGCCTGTTCGGTTTCGCGCCCTTCCAGGCGCGTTTTGCGGCGCGTGACGCGCTGGCCGGTCGCGCCGTGCAACTGTCCGACGGCACCGAAGGCATGGCCCACGGCGTCGGCGAAAACGGCGCGCTGCTGGTGCATACTGCGGCTGGCATGAAAGAAATCACCAGCTCCGAAGTCAGTGTCCGGCCGGTTTTCCCCGGCAGCGCCCGCCCATGCTGAGGCTGGCGGTGCTGCTGCTGGTGCTGGCCAACGCCGCGTACTGGGCCTGGTCGCAGGGCCTGCTGGCCGACTACGGCCTGGCCCCGGCGGTGCAGACCGAGCCGCAACGCCTGGCCACCCAGATCCGCCCCGAAGCGATCCGCCTGCTGACACCGGACGAAGTCCGACAGATCGAGGCCGGTCCCCGCTCCGGGGCCTCCGGCGCCACGGCCGGCGCCGCACCGGCGCCGGAGTGCCTGCAGGCGGGCCTGTTCAACGAGGAGCAGACCGCCACCCTGCGCGGCGCGCTGGAAGCGAGCCTGCCGCCAGGCAGCTGGCAGCTTGAAAGCAGCGTCGAGCCGGCGCGCTGGATTGTCTACATGGGCAAATACAGCAACGAGGAGGCGCTCGCCAAAAAACGCGCCGAGCTGCGCCAGCTCGGCGTCGCCTTCCGCCCGGTCACCAATCCGGCACTGGCGCCCGGCCTGGCGCTGGCCAGTTTTCCGGCAGAGGCCGACGCCGAGAGGGAACTCGCGCGTATCGCCACCAAAGGCGTGCGCACGGCCCGCGTCACGCAGGAGCGCGCCGAGCTGCGCGGCCAGATCCTCAAGCTCGCTGCCGTGGACGACGCACTGCGTGCGCAACTCGATGCCGTCAAGCCGCAGCTGGGCGGCAAGGCGCTGCAGTCCTGCCCCTGAGCCGGATCGCCGCCCGGCCGCGTTTGCTCCGTTTTTGATAGCTGCCCGCGCTTGCACGACAAGGGCCAGCGCCCGATTTTCCTGCAAATCCGGCAGCCTGAGGCGGCGCCGCAGGAGCGGGAGGGCTACTTCAGCGGCGCCGCCCTGATCCAGTCGGCGATGTCCCTGGCCACCGCTGCCTCGATGCCCTGAAACTGGTGATGGCCGGCATGGCAGGGGTTGCCGTTGTTGGAGCCGCCCTGGGCCGTGATCAGGGCCACCCGGGGCGCGGCGGACAGCGCAGCCGTCAAGCCCGGCATCGCGTCATAAGGCGTGACATAACAGGCGTCGTCCTTGTGGTGCACCAGCAGCACCGGCACCTTGACGTCCTGCAGCGGCACCTCGGACACCACATGCGCCAGGCCGCGGGTGCGGCCCTCCCGGGTGACCGTGGACGTCAGCACCAGGCCGTCCGGGCCCTTGCCCTGCAGCCGCGCCGCCGCGGCCGCGGCCGACAGCGACCCGTTGCTGGTACCCACGGCCCAGACCGGCACCGGCGCCTGCTGGCGCAAAAATTCGATCAGCGCGGCATTGTCCTGTGCATGCGCTTCCGATGCCCGATACCCGTCAAGATGACGGCGGTCGGAAGGCACGTCCGGGATCACCACGCTGATGCCATGGGCCACAAAGTTCTGCCCGCCGCCGGCCAGGAAACCGCCGTCACGCATCGAGCCGTTCGGGAAGATGCCGATGTTGCCGGGTCCGCCCTGGAACAGCACCGCACTGGCCACCGGGTTGGCCGCCCTCAGGTAAACAAAGCGCAGGGTCACACCGGGGCGGGTGGTCAGCTCCCGGACCTCCGGCTGCGGCTGCGCAGTGGCGCCCAGGCTGCCGACCAGCGCCCCCGACAACAGGGCCATCCGCAGCAGGGTTCTTGAACAGGCAATCAGCATGGGGGTCTCCGCGCAAAGGGTGGCTCTGGGTGCCACCGAAGTCTAACGTTGCGGCCCGGGGCTGGCGGCCGCCATGCTGTCGCCGGGCGCCGGCCTCGTCCTGTAAACCTTTCTTACTCTTTTTTACTCCCTTTTTGATAGCATCCGAAGGCCGTGCCACAGGGGCTGGCAGCCCTCCCGCTGCTCAATTGTCGGCCGCCGCCTACGAGCGCAGGGGATGATCGACCTCCCCCGGCCCCGGTGCGGCTGTTTAAGCTGGGGGATTGGACAAGAACCCGAGGGCCACATCGTGATCAACACATTTCTGGTGGAAGACCGCGCCGACATCCGCGACACGCTGATCCAGGCGATGCAGGAAATCGCTCCGTGCCGCTTCATCGGGCACGCCGACAGCGAAAGCTCGGCGCTGCAATGGCTGGCCACCTACGCAGACGACTGGCAGCTGGCGATTGTTGACCTGTTCCTGGCCGATGGTTCGGGCTTTGGCGTGCTCAGGCATTGCCAGCAGCGCCGCCCCGGCCAGAAAGTGGTGGTGCTGACCGGCTACAGCCACGAGAACATTGTGAGCAAATGCCGGGAACTGGGGGCCGACGAGGTGTTCGACAAAACCGGCGACCTGGAAGAGCTGGTGGCCTACTGCCGCGCCCATGCGGCCGGCCAGGGCGCAACGGATGCGCCGGCGGCCTGGGCGGTCCAGCCCTTTCCTTCCGCGCTGCACTGAGAACGGCTGCCGCGCGCCGGCTGCCAGCGCGCTGCGCCGCTGGTCTCAGGCCGGGCGCGCGCCATCGTGTACGCTTGCCGCCATGACTTCCGCCGCGGCCCCAGCCGCCAGCCCGCCGCCCGCCCCCGCTTCAACCCGCTCCGTCTGGATCATGCTGCTGGCGCTGACCACCGCGTTTGCGCTGAGCCAGTCCTGGCGCAGCGTCGCCGCGCTGATGGCGGCGCCGCTGCAGGCCGACTTCGGCCTGAGTCCGCAGGCGCTGGGCCTGTTTGCCGGCGCCTTTCACTTTGCCTTCGGCGCGATGCAACTGTTCATGGGCATCGGCATCGACCTGCACGGCGTGCGGCGCACCGTGCTGACGGCCTTTCCGGTGGCGATCATCGGCTCGGCGGTGTCGGCGATGGCGACGAGTTACGGCATGCTGGTGGCCGGCCAGGTGCTGATCGGCATCGGCTGCGCGCCGGCCTTCCTGGTCTGCACCGTCTTCATCGCGCGCAACATGCCAGCCGACCGGTTTGCTGCGATCTCCGGCATCACGCTGGGCCTGGGGGGCATCGGCATGTTGCTGACTGGCACACCGCTGGCCTGGCTGATCGAGGCCTCGTCGTGGCGCATGGGCTTCTGGGTACTGGGCGGCATCGCGGCGCTGTCCTGGCTGCTGATCTGGGCGCTGGTGCACGAGCCGGTGCAGCCCGCCCACAACATCCACCCGAAAGAATCGGTGCGCCAGGCGCTGGCCGGCTTCGGTGCGCTGTTCACGCTGCCGCACACGCTGGGCATCATGCTGCTGGCCTGCGTCGGTTATGCCTCCTTCATCGCGCTGCGCGGCCTGTGGCTGGGGCCCCTGCTGATGCAGCGCCACGGTTTTTCGCTGGTGCAAAGCGGCAACGTCGCGCTGGTGATGTCGCTGGCCTCGCTGTTCGGCCCGCCGCTGTTCGGCCGGCTCGACCCCGGCCCGCTGCACCGGCGCCGCTGGATCACCGGTTTCACGCTGCTGCTGGCCGCGCTGTTTGCCGCCTTCGCCATGACCCACAACACCGTGATCGACGTGGTCGGCCCGGTGGTGATCGGCCTGCTCTCGGGTTTCATGGTGCTGCAGTACGCCGACGTGCGCTCGGCCTACCCGGCGGCCATGACCGGCCGCGCCATGGCCGTCTTCACGATGGCGATTTTCCTTGGCGTGGCCGCGATGCAGTGGTTCACCGGGCTGGTGGCGTCGGTCGCGGCCAGTTACGGCGCCGAGCCCTACACCGCCGTGCTGGCGGCGATTGCCCTGCTGCTGGCGCTCGGGGCGCTGGCCTTCACGCTGCTGCCGCAGCCGCCCCGGTCTCAGGCATGAGCGGCCGTGAACAGCGCCTGCACCATGCCGCGCAGCCAGAGATTCGCAGGGTCCTTGTGCAGCCGCCGGTGCCAGAACTGGTGCACCGCGATCACCGGTGACTTGATCGGCGCGTCGACGATGCGGATGGTGCCGTAGCGGCAGCAGACATGGGCCAGGTCGCGCGGCACGGTGGCGATCAGGTCCGAGTTTTCAATCACCGGCAACAGGCTCATGAAGTGCGACAGTTCCAGCAGCACCCGCCGCTTGAGCCCGCGCTGCTCGAAAAACTGCTCGAACACATGCTCGCGCCCGTCCGGCCGCACCACCGCGTGCGACAGCGCCATGTAGTCCTTCAGGCTCAGGCGCTTGCCGACCGTCGGATGGTCCTGGCGGACGATACACACGTGGGCCGTGTCAAACAGCTTCTGCTGGAAAAACCCGGCCTTCTGCAGGTCCGGAAAATAGCCGATCGCGAGGTCGGCCACGCCGGCTTCCAGCGCTTCTGCCGCTGCCGGCCGTGACCTGGCCAGGGTGCGCAGCTGGGCCGCCGGCGCCTGCTGCGACATGTGCGCGAGCAAACGCGGCACAAAGTTGACCTCACCGATGTCCGGGGTGATGACGGTGAAGGTCCGCTCGGTCCGGGCCGGATCAAAACCCGAACGCTGCAGGATCTCGCCCCTGACGGTGTCAATCACGCGGCGCACCGGGATCGCCAGCGCCTCGGCCCGCGGCGTCGGTTTCATCTCGGCGCCGGTCTTGACAAACAGCGGATCGTCAAACCAGCCGCGCAGCCGCGCCACCGCCGCACTCATGGCCGGCTGGCTCAGGCCAATGGCCTCGCCGGCGCGGGTCACGCTGCGGTGCTGAACCATCGCGTCAAACACCACCAGCAGGTTCAGGTCCAGCGCCCTTATATCCATTTTGTATCCATGGCATGGATTGTATGTATCCATGACATGGGCTATCTGGATACCTCCACCGTCCCTAAACTCGGCCACGCGCCCCCCGCAGCGACTTCGACGGAGACACAAAGACATGAGCATATTGACCCTGGCGCAAGCCAACACCATCGCCCACGCGGCGCTGCAGGCCGCCCGCCAGGCCGGGCACCAGCCCATGGCCGTGGTGGTGCTGGACGCCGCCGGCCACCTGAAGTCGGCCCAGCGCGAGGACGAGGCCAGCATGTTCCGCGTCGATATCGCCACCGGCAAGGCCTGGGCCGCCATCGGCATGGGCGCCGCCAGCCGGGTGCTGGGCCAGCGCGCCAAGGACAACCCCAACTTTTTTGTCAGCCTGGCGGCCACCGCGCAGGGCCGCTTTTTGCCGCAGACCGGCGCCGTGCTGATCAAGGACGAGGGCGGCAAGGTGCTGGGCGCGGTCGGCGCGTCAGGTGGCACCGGCGACGAGGACGAGGCGATCTGCATCGCCGGCGTGTTGGCGGCCGGCCTGCAGCACGCCTGAGCTCCGTCCCCGATGCATTCCGCCTGCCGCTGCGGTATCGATGTGCATGCGCACGTCGTGCCGGAGAACTTTCCGCACTACCTGGGCCGCGCCGTGCCGGCGCTGTGGCCGTCCAGCGCCGCTGCGCCGGATGCCGGCGGCCTGTGCCACCGCCAGATCATGATCGCCGGCAAGAACTACCGCACCGTGTCGGAGAAATGCTGGAGCCCGTCGCGGCGCCTGGCCGACCTGCCGGCGATGGGGCTGGCGCAGCAGGTGATCTCGCCGATGCCGGAGTTGCTGTCCTACTGGTTCGAGGCTGCCGACGCGCAGCAACTGCTGCGTTACCTCAACGAGCAGATCGCCGCCATGGTGGCCGACGCCGGCGGTGCGCTGCTCGGCCTGGGCGCGGTGCCGCTGCAGGACATCGACATCGCGATTGCCGAGCTGCGCCACGCCGTGGAGACCCTGGGTTTTGCCGGTGTCGAGATCGGCAGCAACATCAACGGCGTGCCCATCGGCGACGCGCGCTTCGACCCGTTTTTCACCGCCTGTGAAGCCCTCGGTGCGGCGGTGTTTGTGCATGCCCTCAAGCCCACCGGCATGGACCGCCTGGTCGGCCCGGCGCCGCTGCAACAGGTGCTGGCCTATCCAACCGATGTCGGCCTGGCGGCCGCCTCGGTCATCACCGGCAACCTGATGCTGCGCCACCCCCGGCTGCGCATTGCTTTCAGCCATGGCGGCGGCACGCTGGCCAGCCTGCTGCCGCGGCTGCAGCAGGGCTGGTCGGTGTTTCCCGCGCTCAGGGAACAGGTCGAGACCGCGCCGCTCGAGCAGGCACGGCGGCTGTACTTCGACACCCTGGTGTTCGATGGCCCGACGCTGCGCCACCTGGTGGCCATGTTCGGCGACACGCAGCTGATGCTGGGCACCGACTACCCCTTCAACTTCCACGAGCGCACGCCGGTGGCGCGCATCGAGGCCGCCGGCTTCGATCGCGCCAGCGCCGAGCGCCTGATTCACCGCAACGCCGAAATTTTTCTCGGCCTGCCCCCAAGGACACACCCATGAGCTCCCCCTGGATCCAGGCGCTGCGCAGCGTCGCCCTGTACCTGCCCGACCTGGACCAGGCCGAAGCCTTCTACACCCGCGTCTGGAAACTCAGCGTGGCGGCGCGCGAACCCGGTGCCCTCTATTTGCGCGGCAGCGGCCCCGACCACCACCTGCTGGCCCTCCACCAGGGCGGGGCCCAGGCGCAGATCCGCCATGTCACGCTGCGCGCGCGTACGCGGCAAGCGCTGGACGCGATTGAGCACGCAGCACTGCAGGCCGGCGGCAGCATCACCAGCGCCATCGCGCCGCTGGACGATCCGGCAGGCGGCACCGGCCTCACGCTGCGCGACCCGTACGGCCGGCTGATCCAGGTGGTCTTTGGCGACCGCCAGCACAGCGACACCGGCAGCAGCGCCGACCACGCTGACTGTCCGGTCCGGCTGGCGCACGCGGTGCTCAATGCCAGCGACGTACCGGGATCGCAGGCGTTTTTCGAGCAGGCGCTGGGCTTCCGGCTGGTGGACCGCACCCGCATCATGGCCTTCCTGAACTGCGACACCGACCACCACAGCATTGCCCTGGGCGACACCGACAACAACGCGCTGAACCACATTGCCTTCCTGATGCCCGGCATGGAAGCCGTGATGCGTGGCGGCGGCCGCATGAAGGATGCCGGCCATGGCATCGAGTGGGGCCCGGGCCGCCACGGCCCCGGCAACAACGCCTTCAACTACTTCATCGATCCCTTCGGCGTGGTCATCGAATACACCGCCGACGTGCAGCAGATCGATGACAGCTACCCGGTGGGCAGGCCCGACAACTGGACCTGGCCGCCCGGCCGGGTTGACCAGTGGGGCATTTCCGCGCCACCCAGCGCGCGCCTGAAAGAAGCCCAGCGCGCCGTTTTTTTTGTTCCTTCCGCGGCCTGAGCTGCCTAACTTTTCAGAGAACCCTCCGATGAAATTCACCACCTTTCTCCACAACGGACAAGCCCGCCTGGGCCTCGTCGACGGCACGGACGTGATCGACCTGCACGCGGCCCAGCCCCAGGTGCCGGCCGACCTGCGCGCGGCGCTGGCCGCCGGTGTGGACCTCGCCGCCGCCGCGAAAGCCGCCCTCGCCAGTGGCGCGCCGCGCCTGAAGCTGGCCAGCCTGACGCTGGCCCCGCTGGTGCCCGAGCCCGGCAAGATCATCTGCCTGGGCCTGAACTACTTCGACCACGCCAAGGAAGGCGGCCGCGAAAAACCCGAGTACCCCTGGTTTTTCCTGCGTTCGGCGAGCTCGCTGCTGGCCCACGGCGGCAAGGCTTTGCGCCCGCGCGTGTCGGTGCGCTTCGACTATGAGGCCGAGGTCGCCGTGGTCATCGGCAAACGCATCAAACACGCGACCCTGGACAACGCGCTGGACGCGGTGTTTGGCTACAGCTGTTTCAACGACATGTCGGTGCGCGACTACCAGAAGAAAACACCGCAGTGGAGCATCGGCAAGAACTTCGACCACACCGGCGGCTTCGGCCCGGTGCTGGTGACGGCCGACGAGTTGCCGCCGGGCGCCAGCGAGCTGCGCATCCAGACGCGCCTGAACGGCCAGATCATGCAGGACGCCAACACCCGCGACATGATCTGGGGCGTGGCCGAAACCATCAAGCTGGTCACCGAATGCATGACGCTGGAGCCGGGCGATGTGATCGTGATGGGCACGCCGGCGGGCGTGGGCCAGGCGCGCACACCGCCGGTCTGGATGAAACACGGCGACATCGTGGAGATCGAGCTCGAACGTGTCGGTGTGTTGTCCAACCCCGTCGAGGACGAGGCCGCCTGATGACGCAGCCGGTGTACGACGTGGCCATCGTCGGTTTCGGCCCGACCGGCGCCGTGGCCGCTGCCCTGCTGGGGCGGCGCGGTCTGCGCACCTTTGTCTGCGACCGCCAGCGCGAGGTCTATGACAAGCCGCGCGCGATTGCGCTGGACCATGAAATCATGCGGGTGTTCCAGCAGCTGGGACTGGCGGACGAGTTGGCCGCCTTCACCGAACCGTTTACCGACTCGCTGTTCTACGGCGTGGACGGCACGCTGATCAAGCGCATGTCGACGGTGCCGCCGCCTTACCCGATGGGCTACACGCCCTCGCTGGTGTTCACCCAGCCGCGCCTCGAGGAGGTGCTGCGCCGGCATGTGGCCGGCCTGCCGGCCGTGACACTGGCCTTGGGCCAGACCGTGACCGGCCTGCAGCAAGGCGGCGAGCAGGCGACGCTGAGCCTGCAGGGCGAGGACGGCGCGTCCTCGACGGTGCAGGCCCGCTACGTGATCGCCTGCGACGGCGCCTCCAGCACCGTGCGCGGCCTGGCCGGGCTGGCGCTGGACGACCTCGGCTTCGACGAACCCTGGCTGGTGGTCGATGTGCTGCTCAATGCGCGCGGCCTGGCGAAAGTACCGGCGACCAGCGCCCAGTACTGCGAGCCGCAGCGGCCCTGCTCCTACATCATCGGTCCCGGCCTGCACCGGCGCTGGGAAATTTCCATCAACGAAGGCGAAGACCCGCAGCACCTGGCCACCCCCGAAGGCACCTGGCCGCTGCTGGCGCGCTGGATCACGCCCGACGATGCCACGCTGTGGCGCCAGGCCAGCTACCGCTTCCACGCGCTGGTGGCGCGCGACTGGCGCCGCGGCCGCGTCTTTCTGGCCGGCGACGCCGCCCACCAGCAGCCGCCGTTTCTGGGCCAGGGCATGTGCCAGGGCATTCGCGATGTGGCCAACCTCTGCTGGAAACTCGATGCCGTGCTGACCGGCGGGGCGCCCGATGCCCTGCTGGACAGCTATGGCCCGGAGCGCAAGGCGCATGTCACCGAGCTGACGCGCCGCATCAAACACATCGGCCAGCTGATTGGTGAACGCGACCCGGCGGCGGCGCGCGAGCGTGACCAGACGCTGCTGGCGCAGGCCGGCGGTGTGGTGCAACCGACACCGCGCCAGGATGTGCAGCCGCCGATCGGCAGCGCGGGCGACAGCCGCTGCTGCCTGGCCGGCCAGGCGCACGCCGCGCGCGGCACGCTGTTCCCCCAGCCCTGGATCCTGCGCCCCGAGGGCCGGCTGCGGCTGGACCAGCTCGCCGGCACCGGCTGGCGCCTGCTGCTGTCGGCCGCGGCCAGCGACAGCGTGCGTGCCCGCGCCAGCCAGCATGCCGGCAACGACGCGCTGGCGCTGATCGACCTGGCCGATCCCGCCTGGCGCGAGGCCGATGCGGTGCTGGCCGGCTGGATGGCCCGCCACCAGTGCCAGGCCGCGCTGGTCCGGCCCGACCACTATGTGTTCGGCGTGGCGGCCGACGCCGCCGGGATCGATGCGCTGGCCGCCGGCTGGCGCACACACACGGCCTGCGCGCTGCTTGCCGCATGAAAAGTTTGACAACACGTATTTGCACAACAACCCAGGAGACAACACCATGAACCGCCGTCACTTCGCCCTTTCGCTCAGCTCCCTGTCCATCGCCGGCTGGCTGCCGCTGGCCCAGGCCCAGGCCTGGCCCGACAAACCGGTCCGCTTTGTGCTGTCGCAACCGGCCGGCTCCGGCCCCGACAATGTCGCGCGCCTGCTGTCGGACCGGCTGGCCAAAGCCTGGGCCCAGCCGGTGGTGATCGACAACAAGCCCGGCGGGCAGAACATCACCGGTGCGCTGGTCGCCGCGCGTGCGCCAGCCGACGGCGCCACCTTTTACTTCGCCACCACCGCCGCGCTGGTGACCAACCCGCTGCTGTTCAAAACCCTGCCGTACGACCCGCAGAAGGACTTTGTGCCGGTGGCCTTTGTGGCCAAAAGCCCGTTCGCCATCCTGGTCGAGGCCGGCTCGCCGCTGCGCACGATCGAGGACCTGATCGCCCGCTCCAAAGCCGAGCCCGGCAAGCTGACGCTGGGCAACGAAGGCCCGCGCACCTTCAGCGGCATGATCGCGCGGCTGTTCAATGCGCGGTCCGGCGCCCAGGCCAACCTGGTCTCCTACTCGTCGGTCGGCGTCGGCTCGCAGGACCTGATGGGCAAACACATCGACGCGATGGTGGCCGACCTGGCCTCGACCGCCGCGCTGGCCAAACAGGGCCGGCTGCGGGTGCTCGCCACCAGCTCGCTCAAACGCGTCGCCGGCTGGGAGCAGGTGCCGGCGCTGTCCGAACTGATGCCCGGCTTCGACATGGTCGGCTGGTTTGCGGTGGTGGCGCCGAAAGGCACGCCGCAGGCGGCCATCAGCCGCGCCAACCGCGACATCAGCAGCCTGCTGGGCGACAAGGAGGTGGCCGACCGCATCGCCACCATCGGACCGATCGCCGAACCTGGCCTGTCGGTGGACCAGGTGGCGGCCTTCCTCGCCAGCGAACACAGCCGCTGGGCCGCCATCACCAAAGAGATCGGCGTGCTGCCGGAATAGGCCAGCCCGCAAACAGCTATTGTTTTGATAGCTGGTGGCCCATGCCAGTCATGGGCCACAGCCTGGTTTGACCTTGAAAATCGGGTCGGAGGAAAGGCGCTCGCCGGCGCGGCGGCGCCGGTATCCGCATGGTCCTACACGCCGCGCCTCGCTTCTCCGATAGCCTGGCGCCGGCGCGCGGTGGATGCTCTGTTGTCTTCGGGCCTGGCCCATTTCAAGTCAACACCTGCAACCTTTCGAAAGACCACCATGGGCATTCTCTGGACCATCCTCATCGGCTTCATCGTCGGCATCGTCGCCAAATTCCTGATGCCCGGCCGCGACCCGTCCGGCTTCATCATCACCGTGCTGATAGGCATTGTCGGTTCGGTGATCGCCACCTACCTCGGCCGCTTCCTCGGCTTCTACCAGGTCGGTGAGTCGGCCGGCTTCATCGCCGCCGTGCTGGGCGCCATCATCCTGCTGTTTGTTTACCGCGCGGTCGCCGGCAAACGCGGCTAGACGCTTCGGCACGACGCGTCATGAAACTCAAGGCCAGCTGCAAGCTGACCGTCAACACCGTCGGTGACTGTCCGATCGTCGCGATGCTGCGTCCGCGCAGCGGCCAGGCGCAATGGATCGTCAGTGACCGCTACGAGCTGGACCCGTGGGTGCCGACCACCGAATACGTGGACGGTTACGGCAACCTGTGCCAGCGGCTGGTGCTGCCGGCCGGCGAGATGAAGATCGATGTCGAGGTGGTGATGGAGGTGGAAGACCAGATCGCGGTCCAGCCCGACGCGCCGCACACGCCGGTGGCCGAGCTGCCCGACGATGTGCTGCTTTACCTGCTGCAAAGCCGCTACTGCCCATCCGACAAGATGTTCGAGAAGGCGCGCGAGATCGTCGGCGAGACCCAGCCCGGTTACGCGCAGGCGGAAAAAATCCGCAGCTGGATCAACACCCACCTGGAATACAAATACGGCGTCAGCGAAGCCACCACCGACGCGATGGACACGCTGGGCCACGGCGCCGGCGTCTGCCGCGACTTTGCGCATGTCGGCATTGCGCTGTGCCGCAGCCTGCAGATCCCGGCGCGCATGGTGGTCGGTTACCTGCACGAGCTGGACCCGATGGACCTGCACGCCTGGTTCGAGGCCTTTGTCGGTGGCCGCTGGTACACCTTCGACGCCACGCAGAAAGAGCCGCGCGGCGGCCGCATCGTGCTGGCCTATGGCCGCGACGCCGCCGACGTGGCCTTCATCTCCGACTACGGCGCGCAACCGCTGGAAGTCACCGAGATGAAGGTGGAAGTCGGCGTGGTGAGCGATGAGTAGCCAGCCCAGACCGTGGCTAGGGATAACCCCGGCAAATGCCGTCGCCCGCTCGCGGTCACAGGGTAAAAAATAACCCATACTGCCTACATCACAACGGGATCACCCAGCCCGGGTCAGCGAGCCAGGCCCGCTGGACCCCATGAAGCAGATGGCGCAACAAACAGAAACACCGCAGGGCCTGCAGGACCGCGTGCAGGCGCTGACGCGCCTGACCGAAGAGCTGCAGCAGCAGTTGCGGCAACAGGCGGACAGGCTCGCGGCGTATGAGCGCGCCGCCGGGGATGCAGCCAGCGACCAGCAGTTCACCAGCGCTTTCGAAAATGCCGCCATTGGCATGGTCGTGCTCGGGATCGACTCGCGACGGCTGCGCGTCAACCGTGCCTTGTGCGAGATGCTGGGTTATTCGCAGGCCGAGCTGCTGGCCCCCAACGCGCCCGAGGTCACCCACCCCGACGAGGTGGCCGAGGACATGCTGCAGCGCAATCGCGCGCTGGCCGGGGAGATTGACACCTACCAGCGTGAAAAACGCTTCCTGCACAAGTCGGGCAAGCTGGTCTGGGTCGCGCTGACCTCCTCGCTGGTGCGCGACAAACAGGGGCAGCCGCTGCACTTCGTCTCGCAACTGCAGGACATCACCGAGCGCAAACATGCCGAGCAGTTGTCGCGCGCCAGCGATGAACGGTTTCGCGCGCTGGTCGAGTTGTCGACCGACTGGTTCTGGGAGCAGGACGAAAACTTCCGCTTTGTCCGGGTCACCGGAGAGTTGAACGACAAAAATCCGACCGCCGACCGCGGCAGCATCGGCAAGCTGCGCAGCGAGCTGCCCTATGTGAACATGGACGAAAGTGTCTGGGCGGCGCACGAGGCGCAACTCGAACGGCGCGAGCCTTTCCGCGACTTCGAAGTCACGCGGCTGGACGGCAAGGGGCGGGTGCGCCACCTGTCGATCAGCGGCGTGCCGATCTTCGATGCCTCCGGGCGTTTCACCGGCTACCGCGGTACCGGCCGCGACAACACCGAGATACGCAGCGCCAGCGACCGCGTGCGCGCCAGCGAGCAGCAGTTGCGCGACATCACCGATACCGTGCCCGCGCTGATCGCGTATGTGGACGCCGACCAGCGCTGCCGGTTTAACAACCGGGCCTACCAGGAGGCGTTTGGCCTGTCCAGCGAGCAGATCCTGGGCAAAAGCATGCGCGAGCTGATGGAGCCGGCGTTCTACGAGAAGCTGCGCCCCAAGGTCGAAGAGGTGCTGTCCGGCTACCCGGTGGAGTACGAGCGCAAGCAGCGCTCCATCACCGGCGAGGTGCGCGACTACGTCGTCAAGTACTTTCCGCGTTACGGCGAAGGCGAGAACGAAGGCAAGGTCATCGGCTTTTATTCGCTGGCCACCGACATCACCGAACTCAAGCGCATCGACCGCCTGAAAAGCGAGTTTGTCTCGACCGTGAGCCATGAACTGCGCACCCCGCTGACCTCGATCCGCGGCTCGCTGGGCCTGGTCTCCGGCGGCATTGCCGGCAAGCTGCCCGACGCCGCGGTGAAGCTGATCGATATCGCCAAGAACAACTGCGAGCGCCTGATCCGGCTGATCAACGACATCCTCGACATCGAAAAAATCGAGTCCGGCAAGATGCAGCTGGAGCTGCAGCCGATGGCGCTGCTGCCGCTGCTGACACAGGCGATGGCCGCCAACGAAGGTTTCGGCCTGGCCAACCATGTCAGCCTGGCGCTGCACTGCGACGACCCCGGGCTGCGGGTCAAGGTGGAAGCTGACCGCTTGACGCAGGTGGTGACCAACCTGCTGTCGAATGCGCTGAAGTTCTCGCCCTCAGGCAGCACGGTGGAGGTCCATGTGGCCCGGGCCGGCATCGGCGTGCGGGTCGAGGTGCGCGACCACGGCCCCGGCATCCCCGAGGAATTCCGCAAGCGCATCTTCCAGAAGTTCTCGCAGGCGGACTCGTCCGATACCCGGCAAAAAGGCGGCACCGGGCTGGGCCTGAACATCTCGCGCGCCATCGTCGAGCGCATGGGCGGAAACATCGGTTTTGAAAGCCGGCTCGGCGAAGGCACCACATTTTTCTTCGAGCTGCCCCTGTGCAGCGGGCCGGCCGACGTCGCGCCGGCGGCGCCGCGTGCGCGCATTCTGGTCTGCGAGACCGACGTCGATGTGGCCCGGCTGATTGCCATCATGCTGGACAAGGCCGGCTTCGACACGGACCTGGCCCACAGCGCCGGGCAGGCTTCGGCGCTGCTGGCCGCCGGCCGTTATGACGCGGTCACGCTGGACCTGCGCCTGCCCGGCCAGAGCGGCGGCGCCTTCCTCAACAGCCTGCGCCAGAACGAAGCCACGCGCGCGCTGCCGGTGATCGTGATCTCCACCCTCAGCGCTGACGGCCAGCTCCAGCTCGACCACACACCCTCGTCGGTGTCGGACTGGCTGACCAAGCCGATCAACGAAGAGCAGCTGGTGGCGGCCATGCAACGCGCGGTGGCCGAGCTGCATGGGCGCAAGCCGCGCATCCTGCATGTGGAAGACGACCTGGACATCCAGCACATCGCTGCGAGCATTGCGGCCGATTTCGCGACTTTTGAATTTGCCAGCAACCTGGACGAGGCGCGCGCCGCGCTGGGCGCCCGGCCGTTCGACCTGGTGCTGCTGGACCTGTCGCTGGGGCGCGAGTCCGGCTGGGACCTGGTGCCACTGATCGACAGCCTGCAGCCGCGGCCTGCGCTGGTGGTGTTTTCGGCCAGCGAGGTGCTGCCCGCTGCCGGCACCCGCCCCGATGCGGTGCTGCTCAAAGCCTCGACATCCAATGCCGACCTGCTGGAAACCATCCGGCGCGTGCTGAAGATGCCGGCGCCGCTGGCGGCAGCCGATTCGCCCGTTCGCTGATTGCTCCTGTTTTGATAGCTGTTAGCCCATATCTGACATGGGCCAACGGCCGATTCGATGCTCAAGCCACAGGGGTTGCACGCAGCCGTGCCGGCGACAACATGGCTTCCGTCAGGCCAAAGGCGGCGATCCGTTGCGGCAGCGGCAAGCCGCGCGCCAGTGCGGCGCAGGCCTCGCCCATCGCGGCCGAGGTCTGGATGCCGTACCCGCCTTGCGCCGCCAGCCAGAAAAAACCCGGCGCGTCCGGCGCAAAACCGCCCACCAGGTCGCCGTCCGCCACAAACGAGCGCAGCCCGGCCCAGGTGCGCGTCGGGCGCCGGATGCTCAAGGTGGTCATCTCCTCGATGTGATGGATGGCCATCGCGATGTCGATCTCTTCGGGCTGGATGTCCTGCGGCGCGACCGGGTCGGCGTTGGCCGGCGAGCCCAGCAACATGCCGGCATCGGGCTTGAAGTACCAGCTTTCGCTGATGCTCGCCGTCATCGGCCAGCCCGTGCTGGGGATGCCTTCGGGCGGCGCGAAGATAAAGGCCGAACGGCGCCGCGGCTCCAGCCCTATCGTCTGCACGCCGGCCAGCGCCGCCACCACATCGGCCCAGGCGCCGGCCGCGTTGATGACCACCGGCGCTTCGTAGCTCTGCCCGCCCGCCTCTACCCGCCACTGGTCACCCGCGCGCGCCAGCGCCGTGACCTCGGCGTTGCAGATCACCTGCCCGCCGGCGCGCCGCAGCCCGCGCAGAAAACCCTGGTGAATCGCATCGACGTCCATGTCGGCCGCATCCGGCTCCAGCACCGCGCCCAGCACCTTGTCGGGGCGCAGCACCGGCACCAGCGCACAGGCCTCTTCACTGCTGAGCAAACGCGCATGCGGCGTGACGCTGCGGAACACCGCCCACTGCTCGGCCAGCAGCGCTTCTTCGCCGTGGGTGGCAACCATCATCGCGCCGCGCGGCGAGATCAGCGGGTGTTCACTGAAACCGTCCGGCGGGTTGGCGAAGAAGGCGCGGCTGGCCATGGTCAGCGCCCGCACCTGGGCCGTGCCATAACTTTCCATGAACAGCGCCGCCGAACGGCCGGTCGAGTGGTAACCCGGCTGCGACTCGCGCTCGAGCAGCGTCACGCGGCCGTGCGGCGCCAGCCAGTAGCCGACCGAGGCAGCGGCAATACCGCCGCCAATGATGATGAAGTCGCTGGGTTCAGCCATGGTGATGTGCTTTCCTCTGGGCAGGACAACGGGAATGCTCTGATTTTGATAGCTGTCAGCCCATGATTGACATGGGCTGGAGGCTGAATTGACGCATAAACCGGGCCAGCCGCCAACTACTCTTCCTTATTCAGCCGACGCCGCTCCACGGCTCGCCTTTTGCGCTGCCGGTCCAGAAACCAGGCCAGGAAAGGCAGCAGCAGCATCGAGCCCGGAATCGCCCAGATGAACACATACGGGCTGACCGACGAGGCCGACCGCACCATGGCCTTGAGCTGCACCTTGTCTTCCGGCGTCCAGGTGCCGCCCTTGCGCTGCTTCATCAGCAACGGCCACGCGCCCTTGATGTGCGCCAGCTCTTCGCGGAAGCGGTGTTTCTCGCGGTGGTTGCTGGCCACGATGGAAACAAACCACACCGGCGCCCGGCGCATCTTCGCCTGGAAGTAGGCGGTGCTGTTGGGGTCGAACACCTGCTGCGTCTCGACCACCGTGACTTCGCCAAGTTTCACCACCGTCACATCCACCGTCGTCACCGTCGTGCCAGGTTCGTCCGGCAGGACGATGTCGGGCGTGATGGCGATCGGTGGCATCTGGGTCATGACGCAATTATCGAGCCGGGGTCTTCGTGGGCGTGTGGGAGAACAGCTTGACACAGACATTGGCAGGCCACGTCGAGGAGGAAAAGGCCAGCCTGGAACGCGTTGCGCGTTCTTGTGATTTATTTACATGAAGGTTTCTCCGCTGGATTGTCCGACTATCAATTTGGAGAGCTGTCCGTCATGATGGTTGTCACAAAGTGTTAGCCGCTTTGTGCCCAGGTGATTCACCACCTTGCGCAGCCCATCACCCCCTTCTCCCTTTACAAAGACCTGCATGACCCGTTTGCTTCTCTCGTCCCTTCTGGCTTTTTCTGCGCTGGCCACCGGCTGCGCCACCTCGCAAAACGTCACCGTGGGACAGCTCGCACCCGCGCGCAGCATCAGCACGGCGGCTCTGGTGCCCCAGGACGGCAACTCGGCGGCCATGGACAACAACGTGCGCGGCGCGCTGATGGCGCAAGGCGTCACAGCACAGGGCAACCTGCCCGCCGGCACCCGCAAAAGCAGCAACGTGGACGCCATCGTCAGCTATACCGACGTCTGGCGCTGGGACGTGGCCATGTACCTGCGCTCCATGACCATCAATGTCTTCGACGCCACTTCAGGCAACCTGTTGGCCATGGGCCGATGGGACAACTCGGCCTTTCACGGCTTTCAGGACGCGGGCCAGGTCACCAAGGACTTGATGACCGAGGTGTTTTCAAAAATCAAGGCAAGCAAGGCGCCTTAGGGCTACCGATGGCGACACTGATTCCCTCCCTCGGCAGCTGTGTCTCGCGCATGACGAGCGGCGAGCGCAGGCTTGCGGAACGGCTGGAACAGAAACTCGACGACGACTACCTGCTTTGGTATGACGTGCCGGTGGGGCCCAAATATTCGCACCCCGACTTTGTGGTGATGCACCCGCGGCGCGGTGTGCTGGTGCTGGAAGTCAAGGACTGGCGCCTGTCCACCATCAAACAGGCCGACAAACAGACCTGGGAAATTTTGCCCGATGGCATCCCGAAAAACGTCCTCAATCCGCTGGAGCAGGCGCGCCAATACGCGCACCAGGTGATCGACGCGCTGCAGCGCGACAAGCAGCTGATTCAGCATGAGGGCAATCACAAGGGCAAGCTGGCCTTTCCGTGGAGCTATGGCGTGGTGTTCAGCAACATCACGCGCCGGCAATTTGAAGCTGCCGAGCTGCACCATGCGATTGAGCCAGACCGCGTCATCTGCCAGGACGAGATGCTGGACTCGGTGGGCGCCGAGGAATTCCAGAGCCGTCTGTGGGGCATGTTCCCCTTCATGATGAGCGGCATCATGTCGCTGCCGCAGCTGGACCGCGTGCGCTGGATACTTTTTCCCGAAGTTCGTGTTCAGCCGCAGGGCACACTGTTTGACGACAGCGACACCGGCGCCGAACTGCCCGACATCATGCGTGTGATGGACATTCAGCAGGAGCAACTGGCCCGCAGCCTCGGCGACGGCCACCGCGTGATTCATGGCGTGGCCGGTTCCGGCAAGACCATGATCCTCGGCTACCGCGCCGAGTACCTGGCGCAGGCCAGCACCGCCAGCAGCAAGCCCATCCTGATCCTGTGTTTCAACGAACCGCTGGGCGTGAAGCTGCACAGCGTGATGACCGCCAAAGGCTTGGGCGGCAAGGTGCATGCGCGGCATTTTCACAAGTGGTGTTATGACCAGCTCAAATACTCGGGGCAGGTGATGCCGCCCCAAGGCCCCAAGTTCGCGGAAGAACTCGTTGACCGCGTCATCCGCGCCGTCGACCGCAACCAGATTCCCAGCGGCCAATACCAGGCTATCCTGATCGACGAAGGCCACGACTTCCAGCCCGCCTGGCTTCGCCTCGTCACCCAGATGGTGGACCCGACCACCAACAGCCTGTTGTTGCTGTATGACGATGCGCAAAGCATTTACGAACGTGCGCGCAGCAAGAACTTCAGCTTCAAGAGTGTGGGTGTGCAGGCGCAGGGCCGCACCACCATCCTGAAGATCAACTACCGCAACACCAAACAGATTCTGCAAACCGCCAACCTGATCGCGGCCGACCTGCTGACCCCTGACGACAAGGACGACGACGGCATCCCGCTGGTCAAGCCGATCAGTTGCGGCCGGGAAGGGCAGGCACCCGTCATCCTCAAACTGCCAAACCTGCGCGAAGAAGCCTTCGCTATCGCCGACCACCTGCGCCACGCGCATCAGGAAGGCCACGCCTGGGGCGACATGGCCATCCTGTGCGCGGACTACGACACCATGTACTTGTGCGCCGACGCGCTGCACCAGCGCAAGCTGCCCTTCAATCTGCGCCAACGGTCTGGCGACTACAGCCCCAGCGCCAACGCTATTCAGATCATGACCATGAAGGTCAGCAAAGGCCTGGAGTTTCCCGTGGTCGCGCTGGCCGGTGTGGGGCGCATGCCCGCGACTGGTGAAGACGAGCAAGAGGCTGCGCGGGTGTTTTATGTGGCGGCGACGCGGGCTACGCAGAAGTTATTGATTGGCGGGAGCGGGCCATCAGCGTTTGGAAAGAAACTATGACCAAAAACAAATCCGCTCGTCAAATCTATGTCTTCAAAGGTTTCAAGTTGCTAACTAACCACATCGTCCACCGACCTATGACGTATGCACAGTGTGTTTCTCAGTCAATTTAGATTCAGCCCGCCCGACAAAAACTATTCAGAGGACTAAATATGAGTACTCACACAGTCTTTAGAGCATATCGCTATCAGTTACTTCCTCTGGATCGAAATGAAACGAAAGATCTTTACCACGACTTTTCGATCGAAGACATAGTCGCGCGGAAAAATGACTTCTTTGGAGAAGCGCTTCTTCATTTGCCAAAGGTCAACCACAAGCGCGTAGAGATAAACATCGCGATTCAACAACTTGAGCACGAGTTCTTTAGGATTCAACTTGCACCGAGTAGACCATTAACTCGCGAAACCGCTGACTATCGACGCGAGAAAGTTGAAAATTGGCCTCATATTGAAGCCTACATTTTGAATAACGCAAGTGATCAACTATTAGTAATTCAAGAGCGCGCTACAGCTTTTGCAAATACTGACACTGTCGCAAACATTCTCCTTCGAGGGACAAGAGGCGCTCTCGATAGGATGGGACTGAGTTTGCAAATAGAGCCGCTATTTGATAAAGCCTATTTCTGGAGCCTAGTAGGCCAATACAGTAACCGGATAACTTGGGTGGAGTTTGAATTTGTGACGCCGAATATGGCGAATATTTCCAAGACCCTGGAACGCACGTTAAAAGCAATAGGGAAAGAGACAAATGCCGTGAGAGAGCAACTCACGCTGCGTTCGGATCCGTCATCTTCACTAGATATTCTTCAGGGAAATGAGACCATCCAAGGCTTGGTCGACTACACCAGCCAAGGAGCTGGCGACATTAGGCTAAAAATAAAGGGGATCAGAAAACGTTTTCAAACATCGAACTCTAAGCGAGAAGTGCACCTGTCTGGTATCGAAATAACAGCCGATGCCAAAGACATCATCCAGATAATCAGAGAAGCTTTGCGATGAACACCGATGTCTTAAAAACGACATTTACTTCATTCGGTCTTGCATGCGTCGCACAGTTTTTTCTATCCCTGATGCAGGCTGACTTTGTTTTTCAGTTCTTAAAGTCAAACATCACAAATCTCCAAGTAGCGCTTTTAGCTGTCAATACGGCAACCCTTGGGATAGTACTTACAAAGATTAGAGAAATAACAGACAAAACTGGAAAACGTGCGGCTTTCGACTCCACTAGAAGCGAAATGCTTTTATCGATCAAGGAGCAAGTCGCTCTAGTTGCCGTATCCCTCACAATTTTGGCTGTTGAGTCTGCTAAAAACCTTCCGGTGGCAGTGCCTCCAGAGATATTTCAGGCTACGCTGATAGCATCGTTTATCTACTCTATGTTCGTTTTATACGACACAGCAAAGAGTGTGTTTGTCATTTTGGATTAGTTAGTACGGCTTGTCGGGGCTCAGTATCTGCCATGCAAGGGCCTCACCCAGCTAACCCGGCTTAAACTCCGTCGCCGTCGCATACGCAGTCCAGTCAAAGTAATATCTTGAGTTCCATTCGCTCAATTCGAAGCACCCACGGAGACAACCCCAATGTTCAGCCATGTCATGGTCGGCGTCAGCGACCTCGAAGTTTCCAAAAAGTTTTACGACGCGGTGCTCGGCACCCTGGGCATTGGCCCTGGCGTTGCCAACAAGAACCGCTACTTCTACCGCAGCCCGGGCGGTTCGTTCGGCATTACCACGCCGATCAATGGCGAAGCGGCTTGCCATGGCAACGGCAGCACCATCGGTTTCAAGATGGAATCGCCCGAACAGGTCGATGCCTGGCACGCGGCCGGTGTGGCCAGCGGCGGCACCACGTGTGAAGACCCGCCGGGCCTGCGCGACGGTTCGATGGGCAAGCTCTACCTGGCTTACCTGCGCGACCCGGACGGCAACAAGATTTGTGCCTTGCACCGCCCCAAGGCCTGATCGGTCAGACAGGTAGCCTGCAGAACAAGAAAGCCAATGCGTGACCTCTGCCAGTGATTCATGGTTCGACGAAGCCTATTACCAGCGTTATTACTTTGACGAAAAAACCGGTGTGATCGACCCGGCGCACGTCGCGCGCCTGGGCAACTTTGTCTGCAGCTACCTCAAGTACCTGCGCGTGCCGGTGACGCGGGTGCTGGACATCGGCTGCGGCATAGGCGTGTGGCGCGAGATCGTGGCCACGCATTTTCCGGAGGCGACTTACCAGGGCGTCGAGTACAGCGCATACCTCTGCGAACGTTATGGCTGGGAGCGTGGCTCGGTGGTGGACTACACATCGACCGAGCCCTTCGACCTGGTGATCTGCCAGGCGGTGCTGACCTACCTGGACGCGCCGGACCTGAAGCGGGCCCTGCACAACCTGGGCCGCCTGTGCCGCGGCGCGCTGTATGTCGAGGCCGCGACGCGCGAAGACTACGAGCGCGATGTCATCGACGATGAACTGGCCGACCCGCGCCTGTATCGCCACCCGGCCGAGTTGTACCGCCGCGGCCTGCGCGCGGGCCTGACCGAAGTGGGCGGCGGCGTCTGGCTGAGCCGCCAGCTCGATGTGCCGCTGTTTGAGCTTGAATGCGCGGGCAGCCGCTGAGCGCATCCCGCACCCCGGGCGCAAACCCGGATGCCGCCGTCCGGCCGCTCAAGTAACATGCCCGAGTTCATTTCGTCCGATCCCCGGGCACCTCACGGAGACAAGCATCAATG
The DNA here is from genome assembly GCA_013824015.1 of Polaromonas sp. GTDB lineage: Bacteria > Pseudomonadota > Gammaproteobacteria > Burkholderiales > Burkholderiaceae_C > Polaromonas. Next base: position 135 of record PNNC01000168.1, on the reverse strand, counting down.
TTCAGTCATGTCATGGTCGGCGTCAGCGACCTCGAAGCCTCGAAGAAGTTTTATGACGCGGTGCTCGGCACCCTGGGCATTGGCCCCGGCGTCGCCAACAAGAACCGTTATTTCTACCGCAGCCCGGGCGGCAGC
>PNNC01000144.1 GCA_013824015.1 Polaromonas sp. | reverse complement strand
ACACGTTTGAGCTTGAAGGGCGAGACCACCTCGTTGCTGATGTAGATGTTGTTGACACCCAGTGCCGCCAGCGCTTCGGCCTCCGAGGTTTTCTGCACGCAGACACCGACCGCGCCGTGCGCCATCTGCAGCCTGGCCAGGGTGGCGCTTTTGTGCATCTTGGCATGCGGCCGCAGCTTGACGCCATGTTTCGCCGCAAAGGCCGCCATGCTGGCCAGGTTGCGCTCCATCGCGTCAAGGTCGATCACCAGCGCCGGGGTGTCAATGTCGGCCGCGGGGCGGCCCAGAATGTCAGACAGCAGATACATCAGGTGCTCGTTTCATCCAGGGGTCGGTTATCAGCTTCAAGGTGCTGGGTGTCGGCCCAGCCGACCAGCGAGAAGCCCTCGGGCGTCCACAGCAGGCGGTTGATGGCCGCATTGCCCAGCGCCCAGGTGCGCGGCGCCTGCAGTTCCAGCCTTGTTGCGGCGCGGTACAACACGTCCAGCACGCCGCCATGGCCGACCATCACGATCAGCTCACCCGGGTGCCGGGCTGCCAGGCTGTGCGCGGTGCTGACGACCCGCTCGCGCAACTGCTTGAGCGATTCGCCGCCGCGGGGCGCAAAGTCGGGGTCGCGTGTGCGCCACAACATCGCCTGCTCGGGCAGCGCGCTTTCGATGTCGGCAAAGGTCTTGCCCTGGAACTCGCCAAAATGCCGCTCGCGCAGGCCGGGCTCGGGGGTCACCGGCACCCCGGTGGCGCGGCCGACATGTTCGGCGGTTTCAAAGGCGCGGCCAAGATCGCTCGCATAAATCGCGGCAATCGGTTCGCCGGCCAGCGCACGCGCCAGCCGGCCGGCCTGCCAGCGCCCGGTCTCGTTCAGGCCAATGTCGAGCTGGCCCTGGATGCGGGTATCCACATTCCAGGTGGTTTCGCCATGGCGAATCGCGAGGACGCGTGCAGCCTCACTCACCGCACAGTGCCCTGTTCCGGACATCCTTCGACAAGCTCAGGACGAACGCATAACAAGCGACGGGCGTGGGGGCCGTGCGCAGCGAAGGGCCGCCCCGAGCAAACACAGCCCCGCGGTGGGGCAGCGACGTACACGCAGTGACGAGCGTGGGGGCCAACATCCCTAGCGCGGGATTTCGATGCTGATCCGCCGCGTCCCCACCGGGGGCACCGGGAAGTTGCGCAGCGCCGCGTCCAGCATGGTGGCAATCACCGGGCCGTCATCGGCCCAGGGGTCTTCGCTGAAAGCACGGGTTTCGTAGACCGCGGTGTTGCCGCGCAGTTCGCGGATCACGATGTTCACATCACGCCGGTACAGCGGCGGCTCCATGCCGCCACCGCCCAGCGGCACGCCGAAACCAAACCCGATGCTGCCGCCACCCCCGCCGATGCCGCTGCCAATAAACACGCTGGAGCCGCCGCCATAGGGGTAGCCGGCGTTCTCCCAGCGCGGGCGCAGGATGGGCTGGGTGGTGGCGCTGACCTGCACGCTGAAGGCGGCGGCCTGCGGGTTGTGCTGCAGGCCGACTTTGGCCAGCGCGGCCTGGGCCAGGCCTTCGAGCGCCGGCTGGCGCGCATCGGGCTGCTGCTGCGAGGGCAGGCGCTCGAAGCGGTAGCTGGCGCCCGGCGCGGGCGGCGCCGGCACCCAGCGGGCAAAACTCGTGACATCGCTGTTGACCAGCCGCGAACTGGCGCAGCCGCCCAGCAGGCCAATCAGGCTCACTCCCAAAATGATAGCTGTCAGCGCACGTTTCATAGGGCCTCCAGGCACAAATGGCTTGAAATTACTGAAGCGCGACCACGGCCAGCCCAGGCCGCGCCGGGGTGGAAAATTCTTCCTCGTCAAAGGCCTTGTCGCCGTCCGGGTCCGGCATGCCGGTGCTGCGGATTCCCTTGAAGTCATGCTGCTTGCCGTCCATCAGGTGTGAAGGCACGACGTTTTGCAGCGAGGTGAACATGTTCTCGAGGCGGCCGGGAAACTTCTTGTCCCATTCGCGCAGCATGTTGCCGACCTGCACACGCTGCAGGTTCTGCTGGCTGCCGCACAGCGTGCACGGAATGATGGGGAAGTCGCGCACCTGGGCCCACTTGATCAGGTCTTTTTCGGTGACATAGGCCATGGGCCGGATCACCACATGTTTGCCGGTATCGCTGACCAGCTTGGGCGGCATGCCTTTGAGGCGCGACGCAAAAAACATGTTCAGGAAAAAGGTCTGCAGCATGTCGTCGCGGTGGTGGCCCAGTGCGATCTTGGTGGCGCCCAGCTCTTCGGCCACGCGGTACAGGATGCCGCGGCGCAGGCGCGAGCACAGCGAACACATGGTTTTTCCCTCGGGAATCACGCGCTTGACGATGCTGTAGGTGTCCTGGGTCTCGATGTGGAAGGGCACGCCGAGTTTTTCCAGGTACTGCGGCAGGATGTGGTCGGGAAAACCGGGCTGTTTCTGGTCCAGGTTGACGGCGATCAGGTCGAAGTGGATGGGCGCGCGTTTTTGCAGCTTGAGCAGGATGTCCAGCATGGCGTAGCTGTCCTTGCCGCCGGACACACAGACCATGACCTTGTCGCCTTCCTCAATCATGTTGAAGTCGACAATCGCGCGGCCGACCTCGCGGCACAGGCGTTTTTCGAGCTTGTGCTCCTCGCGCTCGATCTTCAGGCCGGCTTTGGCGGCCGCGCCCGCGGCGTCAGCGGCATCGCCGCCATCGTTCATCATTTCATTGAGTACAGCGCTCATATCGTTTCCATCCATCACGTTCACCATTGCCCGGTCTCGACGCGAATCGCCACTTCGCAGTCGTCAAAAATTTCGAGTTTCGCAATTTTCACACGTACCCCCAGCACGCCCGGCAGCAGCATCAGGCGGTGCGCCAGCTTGCCGATCAGCGTTTCCAGCAGGTTCACATGTTCGGCCCGGCACTCGTTGATGATGATCTGGCGCACCTTGCGGTAATCCAGCACATGGCTGATGTCGTCATCACTGGGCAGCAGCGGCTGCGTGCCCAGGTTCAGCTCCGCGTCGACCTGTATCGGCTGCGGCGCGGTTTTTTCCTGGTCAAGAATGCCCAGGTTGGCGTCGAAACGCAAACCGGAAAGCGTCAGTATCTGGTTGCCCCGTGTATTGAACATGCTGGGTAGTGGTTGGCGCTGCGTTTGTAGGAAAGCGCGCTCACATCAGTGAGAAATCGCGCTCGAATTTCATCAGGTGCTGGCCGCCATCGACCAGCAGCGTGGTGCCGGTGAGGGAGCGGTTGTCCAGCGCAAATTTGACGGTGGCGGCCACGTCGGCCGCGCTGGACGAACGGCCCAGCGGCGACAGCGCGTGCAGCGCCGCAAATTTCTCGTCGCTGAGCATGTGGCTGGTCAGGGTCAGGCCCGGGGCCACGCCGACCACCCGCAATTGCGGCGCCAGCGCGATCGCCAGCATGGTGTTGGCGGCTTCCAGCGCGGCCTTGGACAGCGTGTAGCTGAAGAAGTCCGGGTTCTGGTTCCAGAGCTTCTGGTCCAGCAGATTGATGACCGCAAACCGGCCGGTTTGCTCAGCGACCGCGCCAGCGGTCTGCCGCGCCAGCACATGCGCATGCAGGGCCTGCGCCAGCACAATCGCCGCGCCGGTGTTGCTGCGCATGTGTTTTTCCAGCGCCGCAAAGCTGAAACTCGCCGCGCTGTCGTGTTCAAAGGTGGACGCGTTGTTGACCACCGCATCGACCTGGCCGAAATGGTCGATCACCTGGGGCAGCAGGCCGCGGACTGCCGACTCATCTTCCAGATCAGCATGAAAATGGGCTGCAGCCCCTGCCAGCCGTGCGCAGTCAGCGACGGTTTGAATGGCGTCCACCTCCGAACTGCGGTAATGCACGGCCACGCGCCAGCCGCCCGCGGCCAGCGCCAGCGCGATCTCGCGGCCCAGCCGCCTGGCGGCGCCGGTAACCAGAACAACAGGAGCGGGAGAAACAGGTGGCATCGGAGGGTGGGGGTGCAATCGCCGACAATCCGGGGGTGACTCCCCCGACCCTGACGACACCCCCTAGTTTAACGAGCACCCTCGCCCGGCACATCCGTGAGGCCATCGCCAGCGCTGGCGGCTGGATAAGCTTCGACCGCTTCATGGCGCTGGCCCTGTACACGCCCGGCCTCGGCTACTACGCCCATGATTCGCGCAAATTCGGCCTGATGCCGGGCTCCGGCAGCGATTTTGTGACCGCACCCGAGCTGTCGCCGCGTTTCGGCCAGGCGCTGGCGCGACAGGTCGGGCAGGCGCTGCAGGCCACCGACACACACGAGGTCTGGGAATTCGGCGCCGGCTCCGGCGCGCTGGCGGCGCAACTGCTGGGCGCCCTCGGCCCGCAGATCCAGCGTTACACCATTGTCGACCTGTCGGGCAGCCTGCAGGCGCGCCAGCGCGAACGGCTGGCGGCGTGGGGCGACACCGTCCGCTGGGTCAGCGAGCTGCCTGCGCAGATGCAGGGCGTGGTGGTCGGCAACGAGGTGCTGGACGCAATGCCGGTCCAGCTGCTGGCGCGCATCAACGGCGCCTGGTTCGAGCGGGGTGTCGCGGTCCGGGACGGCCAGTTTGTCCATGCCGACCAGCCGACCGCGCTGCGCCCCCCGCTTGACGTCGCCGGCAGCCACGACTACCTGACCGAGATCCATCCGCAGGCCGAAGCCTTTGTGGCCACGCTGGCCGACCGGCTGCAGGCCGGTGCCGTGTTGCTGATCGACTACGGCTTTCCCGAGCACGAGTATTACCACCCCCAGCGCAGCATGGGCACGCTGATGTGCCACCGCGGCCACCTGCTGGACGCCGACGCGCTGCAGGATGTCGGCGACAAGGACATCACCGCGCATGTGAACTTCAGCGGTATCGCGCTGGCCGGGCAGGACGCCGGCCTGCAGGTGCTGGGCTACACCAGCCAGGCGCGTTTCCTGCTGAACTGCGGCGTGCTGGACGGCATGGAAGACGCGCCGCTGGCCGACCGCGTGATGGCGCAAAAACTCGTCAACGAGCACGAGATGGGCGAGCTGTTCAAGGTGATCGCCTTTGTCGTCGATTCAGCCGAGCGGCCCTGGGACGGCTGGCAGGCAATGGGCTTTGCGCAGGGGGATCGAACCCACACCTTGTAGCCAGGTCGCGGGTTGCGATCCCCGCCGTCATCCCGGACTTGATCCGGGATCCATCTCCTGACTCCTGCGTTTTGGTCTGCCAGCAAGCCGGGGGTTGCCCGGCGGCAACTCACTTTCTTTTGCTTCGCCAAAAGAAAGTAAGCAAAGAAAAGGCGACCCGATGGTCTGGGTCCCCTTCGCTTCCGCTCAGGGGCAACCTGCGGTGCTCGCAAAAAATGGGGTCGAGCTCGAACTCGCCTTCGGCTCAGACAGTCGCTCGCCCTGATCCATTTTTCGCTGCGCTCCTCGGCCCAGCCCGACGGGTGGGAGAGAAAACTAATGCGGGGACAAAATCCGGAGTCCTTGAAGCGCGCAGCGCTTCAAGGACGGGACTCCCAACGAACAGTCATGTTTGCACGCGAGAGCAGCGCACGCGGCCGCATGTTGTCCCCCTCCACCGCCCAGCGGGACAAGGAGGGGCCACGGTGGGAGTGGGGAGTCAGGCCCTTGGGTCCAATGCGGACTTGAATCGCCTGTTTGCTATAAATTCAATAGCTACCTAGGACCACTGGACATGGGCTGACGACCAAATCGGGCAATAACTCAGGCTTTCGGCGCTTTCACCGGCCGCTGCCAGTTCGCCAGCGTGACCTGCTTGCCGCGTGCCACGTTCAGGGTGCCGGGTGGCGTGCTTTTGGTGATGGTCGAGCCGGCGCCCACCGTGCCGCCCGCGCCTATGGTGACTGGCGCGACCAGCACGCAGTTGCTGCCGATATGCACATCGGCCTCGATCACCGTGCGGTGCTTGTTGGCGCCGTCGTAATTGGCCGTGATGCTGCCGGCGCCGTAGTTGACGCGTTCGCCCAGCGCGGCGTCACCGACGTAGGCCAGGTGGTTGGCCTTGGCGCCTCTGGCCAGGCTGGCATTCTTGACCTCGACAAAGTTGCCGATGTGCACCTCGGCGCCGAGCTGCGCGCCGGGCCGCAGCCGCGCAAACGGGCCGACCAGCGCGCCTTCGCCGACCTGAACGCCCAGCTTTTCACCATCGATGTGGGTAAACGGGTGGATCACCGCCCCCGCGGCGATGCTGGCGTTGGCAATCATGCAGTTGGCGCCGATGGACACGCCCTCGCCCAGCGTCACCACGCCGGCAAACACACAATTGACGTCGATCTCGACGTCCTGCGCGCAATGCAGCGTGCCGCGCACATCGAGCCGCGCCGGGTCGGCCAGGCGCACGCCCTGCTCCATCAGGGCGGTGGCCAAACGCAGCTGGTGGACGCGCTCGAGTTCGGCCAGCTGCACCGGGCTGTTGACACCGGCCACCTGGGCCGCGTCGGTGATCTGGTGCGCCACCACGGCCACACCGTCGGCCACCGCAAACTTCACGATGTCGGTCAGGTAGTACTCGTTCTGGGCGTTTTTGTTGTCCAGCCGTGCCAGCCAGCCGCGCAGCAACCGGGTCGGCACCGCCATGATGCCGCTGTAGATTTCGCGGATCGCGCGTTCGGCCTCGCTGGCGTCCTTGTGTTCGACGATGGCCCGCACCTGGGCCGACGGCTCCTTGCCGGCACGCACGATGCGCCCGTAACCGCTGGGGTCGGCCATGCTCAGCGTCAGCAGGGCCAGCCGCTGGCCGTCGCACATGGCCAGCAGCGCCTGCAGCGTCTCGACCCGGGTCAGCGGAACATCGCCCGACAGCACCAGCGTGATGCCGTCATCGGCCAGCAGCGGCAGCGCCTGCTGCACCGCATGGCCGGTGCCGAGTTGCGGCTCCTGACGCGCGAAATGGATGCCCAGCCCCGGCGGAACTTCGCGGCTGAGGGCAGACTCCACCTCTTCAGCGCCGTGGCCGGTGATCACCACCGCCCGACGGGCGGATAACCGCGCCGCACAGTCAATCACATGAATCAGCAGTGCACGACCACCCAAAAGGTGTAACACTTTGGGCAGCCGGCTTTTCATCCGGGTGCCTTTGCCCGCTGCCATGATGACGACATCAACTGGAGTTGCCATGAAGTTTCCTGTGTCCTGTTTGTGGGGCGCGCGCAGGGCGCCATCCGTATCCTTGTTACGGATTATCGGCCTTGCCGCGCTGCTGCCGCTGGCCGGCCTGCTGACCGCCTGCAGCGTGGTGAAACTCGCGTACAACCAGGCGCCCGAACTGGCCTACCTGCAGCTGGACGGGTACTTCGATTTCAGCGATACACAAACCAGCCGGGTCAAGGATGAACTGGTGAAAGTCCAGCGCTGGCACCGCAACACCCAGTTGCCGGCCTACAGCGAGGTCCTGAAGAAATGGCAGGGATGGCTTCCGGGCGAACTGGACGAAGCCAGGGTTTGCAGTGCGGCCGGCGAAGTGCGCAACAGCCTGCTGACCCTGTCCGCGCGCTCCGAGTCGATTGTTGCCGAGCTGGCGCCCACGCTGGATCGGCAGCAACTCAACTACCTGCAGCGCAAGTTCAGCAAGCTGAACCGGGACTACCAGCGCGATTTCATCGAGGGCACGCCGGCCGAACGGCTGGAAAAGCGCCTCGACAAGGCGGTCAGCCGCGCCGAAATGTTGTATGGCACGCTGGAGGACAGGCAGCTTGCGGTCTTGCGAAAACAGATGGAACAGTCGGCGTTTGACGCCACCATCGCGCTGGCCGAACACCGTCGCCGCCAGCAGGATGCGCTGCAGACGCTGGCGCCCCTGATCAACGGCGCCGCCACCCCGGCCCAGGCCACACCCGTGGTGCGGGCCTATTTCGAACGCTCGATGAATTCACCGAATCCGGCGTACCGCGCCTACCAGGACAGGCTCACGCGCGACAACTGCAGGACGCTGGCGCTGTTGCACAACAGCACCACGCCAGCGCAGCGCGCCAAGGCGGTGGAAACACTGGGCAACTACGCCCGCGACTTCACGATTCTGGCGTCGCAGGATGAGGCGCCAGGCCGCAGGGTCTCCAGCGCCCCCGCCGGGCCCTTACTGGCCCTTGGCTTTGGAATGTGAGCGGCCGGCTTCCTCGGCGGACTTCAGTTCTGCGGCCTCGGCCGCACTGCGGGGCTGCGCTGCTTGCGCGTCGGCCGCGACGTCTGCGTCCTGCAGGTAGGCGCTGATGTTCTTGCGGTAGTCCCGCGCGCCTTCATAGCTGCCTTCGCCAATTTGCTGTGTGGTGGCTGGCGGTTTGGATTTGCTTTTCATGACATCTCCTTGCGAGGGTGGCGCGGCCTGGTCGCGCTGTCACATGGCCTGTGCCGGGTTGCTGCTGCTGCGCTGGCCCCGACCGGCAATACTGCCGTCGTGCCCCGGCTGCCTGCTGCGCGGCGGCTGGAATTCGCCCGAGCCGCTGCTTTGCTGCTGCTGCTGGTTGACCCGGCGCTGCGGCTGCTGCTGCAGCGGACTGGACCGGAAGGAAATTCTGCTGTTCATCATCACGGCTTTCTGCGCATCAATCGCGTGCTCGACGCGGGACGTCCAGCTTAGAAAGTCGGGGATGGCTGCGCTGTCGTCTGGCGCAACACGGCAACGTCAGCGACGGCCTACAACAAAGGTACCCGCCTCAGGGGCAGGTCGTAGTAGTCCGCCAGGCGGTGCAAGGCGCGGGGATTGAGCAGGCGCAGGCGACCGTCGCGCAACTCGTGCAGCCCCAGTTGCGCCAGGCGCCTCAGGGTCTTGTTGGTGTGCACCAGCGACAGGCCCAGTGCGTCGGCGATGTGCTGCTGGTTGATCGGGAATTCGATCGTGTTGTCGGTCGCCAGCCCGAGGCGTTCGACGCGCCGGTACAGATGGATCAGCAACATGGCCACGCGTTCAGCGGCCGTCCGCCGTCCGTTGGTGAGCAGGTTTTCGTCGACCATGCCCTCACCGCGCGCCGACAGCCAGGTCACGTCGTACCCGAGGCTGGGAAACTGCCGGAACAAGTCCCACAACCCGTCCCGCGGAAACACACACAGGGCGGCGTCGGTCAGCGCCTCCACGCCATGGCTGGCGCCATCGGCAAACTCCTGCTGCAGACCGATGAAATCGCCCGGCAGCAGGAAGTTGAGAATCTGCCGGCGCCCGTCGCTCAGCGTCTTGTAGCGAAAGGCCCAGCCGGCATACAGCGTGAACAGTTTGCCGTTGGGATTTTGCTCTGAAATGATGGACGTGCCGGCCGCAGCAAGCCCGACGCCGCTGCGAAAGTCATGGATGAATCCCAGCTCCTGCGGCGTCACGGCGTTGAAGGCGTCCAGGCTGCGCAGGCGGCAATCCCGGCAGTGTTTCGGACAGGGACCGGCGCTGGATGGAGGGGTGATGACCACGCGGAATTCTAGTACTGAAGGGCTGTGTCTTTTGACATTGTTGCAGCGCCTGCCGCTGGCTACATTACAGGCCACTTATGGACAAAGCCTTGCAATTACACGAGGTGCTCTATGTCAGCACCCTCTCCCCCGCCTCACCCGTCAAGGTTGTTTCCCAGATCGCAGCGAAAGCCCGCCTGGCCAACCAGGAGGCCGGCATCACCGGCCTGCTGGTCTTCGACGGCATGCGTTTCTGCCAGCAGATCGAAGGGCCGCGCAAAGCGGTGCTGGCCCTCATCGAACGTATCCGGCAGGACCCGCGCCACATCAATGTGGAAATACTGCACCACGCGCCGCTGGCGGAGCGCCGCTTCCGGCGCTTCAGCCTGGGTTATGCAGCCACGGATGACGCAGAGATCCTCGCGCGTATTGAGGACGCCGGACCGGAACAGGCGATGACTCTGTTCCTGGCCCTGCTTCCCGGCATCGACCTGGACAGCTGAGGGCGCCGCCGGTCGGACACAGGACTGCGACCGGCGCAGACGGCTATATTGGCGGACAGCCATGCACCCCACCGATCCACCCGACGTGCTGCACGAAGTCATCTACGTCAGCACCCTCGCCGCCGACGCGTCAAGCAGCGTCGTGGCGGACATTGTGGCGAAAGCCCGCCTGCACAACCCCTGGATGGGCATCACCGGCCTGCTCATTTTTGACGGCATGCGTTTTTGCGAGCAGATGGAAGGCAGCCAGGAAGCGGTCCTGGCCCAACTGGAGCGTATCCGCCAGGACCGGCGTCACATCAACCTGCAGGTCGTGCACCAGGGGCCGCTTGCGGTGCGCAGGTTCCGGCGATTCAGCCTGGGCTACACCACGCTGGACGATGATAATGCGCTGGGCCGGCTCGAAGCCCTGAGCGGCCAGGAAGCCATCGCGGCCTTTCAGGCCCTGCTGTCATCGCTGGACCTGGACGCCTGAGCGCCACGCCGAAGGGTGACCGGGCTTGCAGCGCCGCCCACATTTCCTTGTCACGCTCGGCCGTCCAGATGCGCGGCGAACCCTTTTGCGACCTGCGAGGGGCCCCGCTTGCGGGGATAGCAGCGCAAAAGGGAGAGGGTAATCCGCGCGAGCTCGATCCGTGAGCTCAGGCTTGCAGCGCCGCCCACATTTCCTTGTCACGCTCGGCCGTCCAGATGCGCGGATTCTTGATCCCGCTGGCTTCGTCGTAAGCCCGGCTCACGTCAAACGGCAGGCAGTGTTCATAGATGAAAACCTGGCCGAACACCGGGTCCATGCTTTTGCGGGTGTGCGCCATCGCGGCTTTCAGATCCATTTTTGCGGCGGCGGCTTCCTTGCCGCAGCGGTACAGCGTTTCCACCCACTGCACGGTGTAGTCGATCGCCTTGTTGACATCCACCACGCCTTTCATGGCTTCGCCACGGCCCGGCACGATGGCTTCGGCACCGAGCGCACGCAGCGCTTCCAGCGTGGCCGGCCATTCCTCGAGCTGGGCGTCACCGGTGTAGACGCCGGCGTTGTACTCGACCAGGTCGCCGGAGAACAGCACTTTTTCTTCCTCGACCCAGGCAATCGTGTCGCCGCGCGTGTGGCCCGGACCGGGGTGCCAGATCTGCACCCGCACGCCGCCCAGGTCAATCACCAGCTTGCCTGGCACCTCGCCCCTGACCGGGTTGCCGCCGGCGATCACCAGGGTCGGCCAGGTCAGGCCGGGCACGCTTTCGGCGTTGCGGAACAGGCGCGGGAAACGCTCCATCTCGCTTTGCATGTCCTCGGCGCCACGTTCGACGATCAGTTCATAGGTGCCCTGGCTGGCGATGACTTCGGTCGCGCCTTCGGCAATATAAGCACTGGCCCCCAACACGCGCACCGCATGGTAATGCGTGAGCAGCACGTATTTGATCGGCTTGTCGCTCACCGTGCGGATGCGTGCGATCAGGTCCTGCGCCATCGCCGGCGTGGCGGTGGCATCGCTGACCATGATGAACTTGTCGCCGATGATGACACCGGAATTCGGGTCGCCCTCGGCGGTGTAGGCCCAGCAATGCGCGCTGAGCTGCTCAAAAGTGATTTTTTTGTCGGTGAGGTCGGACTGCGAGGCAAAGGCTTTGGACATGGGGTCTCCGTGGGGGTAGCCGCGAAAAAGCGGCAGCAGACACGATTTTACTATACGTAACTTATTACGAATAGTAAAACAACCTGCCCCTCAGGCCAGACCGTGCTCCAGCATGGCCACCACCTCTTCGGAAAATGCCCGGTAACTCATGGGCCCGTCGGGCCGCATCCAGGTGAAGGTCCAGTTGATCATGCCGAACAGCATCATGGTCACCGCGGTCTGGTTGGCTGCCGTGATGCGCTGCGGGTAGGCGCGTTTGAGAAAACGTGTCATGGCCGACACCACGTCACGCTGGCGGTCCAGGATCAGCTCGCGCTGCACGTCGCCGAGGAATTTGGTGTCGCCCAGCAAGGCCACATGACGTGTGGCCGAGCTTTCATACTGGTCGAGGAAATTGCGGATCAGTTCATGCAGCGCCGCGCGGTCGTCCAGGTTCTTGCGCTGGGCGCTGGCCTCGGTCTGGCCGATGATGGCCAGCAGATGCTGGGTGTAGCGGTCCAGCAGGTCGAACAGGATGGCTTCCTTGCTGCCATAGTAGTGGTACAGCCTGGCCTTGGAGGTGCCGCAGGCGGCGGCAATGTCGTTCATGCTGGCGGCCACGTAGCTGCGCTGCGCAAAACACTGGGCAGCGACATCGAGGATGGCCTCGCGCTGGAGCTCATGGGTGGCAGATTTGGGACGGGCCATGCGCTATTGTGAAGCACCGCCGGGCCGTCGCTAAACTGTGGCCATGGCCGCCGACCTGTCTTTCGCCCACTACTGCTGCGAGCTGCTGGGCAGCGTCGGCCCGTGCACCGCCCGGCGAATGTTCGGCGGCTTCGGCATCAGCACCGACGGCCTCAACATCGCGCTGCTGGCCAATCTCGGCGATGGTGACACGCTCTGGCTCAAGGCCGATGAAGAAACCCGCGGCCTGCTTGAAGCCGCAGGCTGCCGGCCCTTTGTGTATGCGGCCAAAGGCAAGGCCATGAAGCTGAACTACTACAGCGCACCCGAGGATGCGATGGAGTCGCCTCAGCTGATGGCGCAGTGGGCCCGGCTGTCGCTGGCCTGCGCCTTGAAGGCGCGCGCCGCCAAAGCCGTGCGTGCGCGTCCGGTGGCCAGTCCCACGACAAAACGCGGCAGCAGCACCAGCAAGGTGGTTCCTGCCACACCAGCCAGGCCAAAGGCGAGCCGGCCCGAGGCGGCTGCCGCCAGGCCTAGGGCGCCGCGCAAATCCCGCAGCGGTTGAGCCACACCGGCGCGCCAGGGCAGGCTCAGCGCCCGCTGCGCCAGCGCGTGCCGGGACGGGCGGGCCAGCACCACTCCGGTGGACGCCGGCAAGGGGTCCCAGCTGAAATAGGCGGGCGAAGCGCTGGCCGCATGCCAGGACTCCATCACCAGCACCTGGCCGGGCAGCAGCTTGATCTCTTCGCCGGCGCCCAGGAAATGGTCGCCGCCACGCACGCCGTCATCCTGGTGCGCGTTGTTGAAGGTCAGCCACACCTGTCCGTGCGCAATGCGCAACAGACCGGCCTCGGTGGGCCGCAAGGTCAAGGCGCGTCCGCTGCCCAGCTTCCAGCAGCCCGACAGCGCATCGGCGCCGCTCAATGATGGCAGGGGGAGGTAGGGGGAAGGGGTCATGGCGGTTCTCCAGCAAGGCATGAGGGTGAGTGGATGATCGCCGCCGGGTGCTTGGCAGTCCAATGAATTCGCGCTACGCTATTCATTCCATAAACGCATGAATCGAGTTTTACGCCATGCAGCATTCCCAGACCCATTTGCGCTCCCGGCCGATCTCGGCCGGGCAGCTGCGCGCCTTTGAAGCGGTGGCCCGGCACCTGAATTTTCGCGCTGCCTCGGAGGAGCTCGCGCTGACCCAGTCGGCCGTGAGCCGGCAGATCCAGACGCTCGAGGAAGAGGTCGGGCTGAGCCTGTTCCACCGCCACACGCGCTCGGTCGAACTGACCGGCGCGGGCGGCATCCTGCTGCGCGCCGTGACACCGTCGCTGGAGCGCATCGACGGCGCCGTGCGGCAGATCCGCCAGAGTGCCGGCCGCAAAAGTGTGGCGCTCACCACCTTCGCCTCCTTTGCGTCGATGTGGCTGATTCCGCGGCTCGAAGCCTTTCAGCGCGACAACCCCGACATGGACATCCGGATCGATGCGTCGGACTCCGCCGTTGACCTCGACACCTCGGACCTGGACATCGCGCTGCGTTACGGTCCGGCCAGCCGCCTGGGCACGGCCGGCGCGATCCGCCTGTTCGGCGAGCAGCTGACGCCGGTGGCCAGCCCCTGGCTGCTCAAAAGCAGCCCGCGCCTGAAAAAACCCGAAGACCTCGCCCATTTCGCATTGATCGAAGCCGGCGATTCACACGCCACCCACATGGAATGGCTGACCTGGCGGCGCTGGCTGGAAGTCAACGGCACGCCCAAGCTCGAAGGCAAACGCTGGCTTTATTTCAACTACGCCTACCAGATGGTGCAGGCGGCCCTGACCGGCCAGGGCATCGTGCTGGCGCGCCTGCCGCTGATCGCCGAAAGCCTGGCCTCCGGCGACCTGATCGAGCCCTTGCCGCACCTGCGGCTGGACTCACCGATGGCCTACTGGCTGATCGTCGGCCCACGCAGTGCGGCGCGGCCGGAGGTCAAGGCCTTCTGCGACTGGCTGCAGGTGCAGGGCGCGCTGACGCGCCAGGCGATTGGCGATGTGCCGGACCCGGACACGCTGGACGACATCGATTGACCTGCGCACCGCATGGCGACCAGGTCCGGGGTCGCCGAGGGCCGAACTCGCTCACATCCAGAGCCGTCCTGTGTCTGCAAGCCCGCATCCGCCCCGCCGGGCGGGCCTCTGTCCTGATTCGGAAAACGCCGGCAGGCCGACGCCAGCGACGACCAGGGCCGGCTAGGGGCTCAGCGGCTCAATCCGCAAGGGGATCGTGACCGGCCCGTCATTGACCAGCTGCACCTGCATGTCCGCCGCAAACTGCCCGGTCTGCACCACCGGATGCGCCAGCCGGGCCTGCGCCACGAAGTAGTCGTAAAGCCGGCGGCCGTCATCGGGCGCTGCCGCAGCGGTGAAACTCGGCCGGTTGCCGCCCGAGACATCGGCCGCCAGCGTGAACTGGCTGACGACCAGCAAACCGCCGGCCACGTCCTGCAGGCTGAGGTTCATTTTGCCGGCCGGGTCCGAAAAAATCCGCAGCTTGAGGATTTTTGCCAGCAGCTTGTCGGCCTGGGCATCGCTGTCACCGCGTTCGGCGCACAGCAACACCAGCAGGCCGGTACCGATCTCGCCGATCACCTCGCCGCCCACCCGCACCCGCGCCTGGCTCACCCGCTGGATCACGCTGATCACAGCAAGTCCTTTTCATCGTCGAAATGCGCTTCCACGTCGGAGGGCAGCAACTGGATGGTCGCGCGCAGCCCGGGTACGGCGCTCATCAGCGCCTGCTCGACGCTGGTGCGCAGCGCCGCCGCGCGGCCCAGCGACCAGCTGCCGGGCATGTGCATGTGCAGGTCGACAAAACGCCGCTGGCCGGAGCGGCGCGTGCTCAGGTGATCAAAACGAATGGTGGCGTGCCCGAACCCGGCCAGCGTTTCGTCGATGGTCGCCAGCACCTCGGGCTCGACGGCCTCGTCCATCAAGCCCTGCGACGAGCGCCACATCAGCCGGCAACCTTCCCACAGGATGTTGAGGGCGACGCCGATGGCCACAAGCGCATCCAGCCACAGCCAGCCGGTCAGCGCCACCGCGCCTATGCCGACCACCACGCCGGCCGAGGTCCAGACGTCGGTGACCAGGTGCCGGGCATCGGCCTCCAGCGCAATCGAGCGGTGCACCCTGGCCGAGCGGAACATGAACCAGGCCAGCAGGCCGTTCAGCCCGGAGCTGATCACCGACAGGCCCAAGCCCCAGCCGACCTGTTGCAAGGGCTGCGGATCAACAATCCGGTGGCCCGCTGCCCAGATGATGGCGATGGCCGCGGCAACAATCAGCGCACCTTCAAAACCCGAGGAAAAATATTCGGCCTTGTGGTGGCCATAGGGATGGTCCTCATCGGCAGGCCGCCGGGCAATCGTCACCATGGCCAGCCCGAAGATGGCGCTGGCCAGGTTGACGAAAGACTCCATCGCATCGGCCAGCAAGCCGACCGAGTCGGTCAGGTACCAGGCCAGCGTCTTGAGCACGATGGTGACCAGCGCCACCAGCACGGAAGCCCACAGCAGGCGCTGCGGCGTCAGTTTCCGGGAATCCAGCCAGTTCATGGATCTATTGTCCGTGATGCCGCACGATCCACGGCCTCCTGCGTCCCCGCCCCCGGTCCCTGTGCAAAAATGCAGCGATGCTCAAAGCGCAACACCACCGCTGGATCGGGCTGCTGCTCTGGGGCCTGATCACGGCGCTGGGTAGCGTGGCACTGGCCCGCCTCGAACTGGCGCAGCAGCGCGAGGCCTTTGAAACCGACGCACGTATCGTGCACCGGCTGCTGAGCCAGCGCGTGGTGCAGCACGACGCCGTGATGGCGACGCTGGCCCTGCTGCAAACCGCGCGCGACCTGTCGCTGCCCGAGCAGCGCCTGGGTTCCCTGTATCCGCAAATCCTGTCAGTACAGCGGCGCGAGGCCGGCGCGGAATGGCCGGATGAACGCCTGCGTGTCGCGGAAACCCTGTCACGCGCGCTGCGCCGTCCGGCACTGGCCGCCGTCGACTTTGCGCGCGGCCGCTACCTGCTGGTGCTGGCCGCCGAGCCCGCCAGTTTTGCGTTGCAGATGGACCTGCGCGCCGTGGTGCCCTGGAGCGAATGGCCGATGGCGCCGGAAACCAGCCCGGTGCGTGTGCTGCTGCAATATGAAGGCCAGGACTGGGTCGTGCAGCCGGGTCGGCTGGGCGAGGGCGGCTGGCGTTTTGATTTCCACAAACACCTGGCCGCGGAGAGCCAGCCCTTTGATGTGGTGGCCCAACGCCAGGTCGGCTGGCGCGAGCTGCCCTGGAGCTGGATGCTGGCCTGGGCCGCGCTGGTGGCGGCCGCCCTGGCCGGCGGGCTGGCGCTGCTGCGCCAGCGCGCGGCGCGCCGGCGGGCCGAGGAGTTGTTGCGCCTGGGCCAGGTCGCGCGGCTCAACACCCTGGGCGAACTGGCCGCCGGCATGGCGCACGAACTGAACCAGCCACTGACCGCGGTGCTGGCCAACACCCAGGCCTGCGCCCGCCTGCTGGACGAGGACCCGCCCGACATGCCGGTGATCCGCAGCGCGATGGGCCAGGCGGTGGAGCAGGCGCGTCGCGCATCGGCCGTGGTAGGCCGGCTGCGGCGCGCCGTGGAGCGTCCCGACCTGGCCGCGCAGTTGCAGCCTGCCGACCTGCAGCAGGCCGTGCAGAATGCGCTTTACCTGCTGGAGCCGGAATTCAGCCGGCGCGAGGTGGTGCCCCGGCTTGAACTGCCGGCAGCCAGGGTTGTTGCGCTTGCCGAACCGGTGGCGCTGGAGCAAATCATCCACAACCTGCTGATGAATGCACTGCAGGCCCTGGAGCAGGTTCCCGTGAAGGAGCGCCAGCTGACCGTGACGGTGCAGGCAGAAGCCGGGCAAGGCAGGATCACCGTGACCGACAGCGGGCCAGGCATGATGGACGAGGTGCTGGCACGCGTCTTCGAGCCTTTTTTCACCACCCGCGAAACCGGCCTCGGGCTGGGTCTGAGCCTGTGCGAAACGCTGGCCAGCGGCATGGGCGGCAGCCTGCAGGCCGCGCAACATGCACCACGCGGCGCGGCGTTCCGGCTGTTGCTGCCGTTGGCGCCAGACACCGGAGAAAGCCAGCCATGAGCACGGCCGGACCGGGCGCCACGCTGTCACCGCTGATCCATCTGATCGACGACGACGACGCCGTGCGCAGCAGCCTGGCCCTGCTGATCGGCACCATCGGCCTGCGGGTGCAAGCCTGGCAGGACCCGCAGGTGTTCATGGCCGGCTTTGACCGCCAGACCATAGGCGCGATCGTGCTGGATGTGCGCATGCCCGGCACCAGCGGCCTGACGGTACTCGACACCCTGGTGGCCCAGGGCGTGGACCAGCCGGTGATCATGCTGACCGGGCACGGCACGGTGGAGATGTGCCGCCGTGCCTTCAAGGCCGGCGCCGCCGAGTTCCTGGAAAAACCGGTGGATGACGAGGCCCTGCTGGAAGCGCTGCAAAACGCGGTGCGCCAGCATGTGAAGTCGCGAGCGCGCAGCCAGGCCGACCGGCATGCCCATGAGCGGTATGCGCAACTGTCGGCGCGCGAGCGCGAGGTGCTGGGCCTGATCGTGGCCGGACTGACCAACAAGGAAATCGGACGGGCCCTGGATGTGTCGCCGCGCACGGTGGAAAGCCACCGCGCCAACCTGTTTGCCAAGCTCGAGGCTGAATCGCTGGCGCAGCTGATCCGGCAGTATGCGACGCTGGCAGACGAAGCCGAAGATCGATAAGTACGCTCCCCGATACCAGTCCGAGCCGCGGAACCGGCTACGCCGGGCCGCAGGCGGGCGGCCCTCGGGGGGCAGGCAGTTACGCGAAGCGAAGGACCGTGGGGGCCGTATTTCTACGGAGCCCCGGGCGTAGCGCTACGAATGGCCGGACAGCCTGCGCTTTTTTAAAGTTCTCCCACGGTAATCGAACCGTGCAACATCCCGGAGAACACACCATGCGCCACCTCATCATCAGGACTTCCGCCCTCTGCCTCGCCCTCTTCGCCGCTGCGGCTTCCGCCCAGGGCGTGCGTACCGAAAAGAACATGTCGCTGGAACTGGCCAACCAGATCGCCGCAGCCACCGTCGCGGCCTGCGCGGCCAACGGGTATGCCGTCGGCGTCACTGTGGTGGACCGTGCCGGCAGCGTGCGCGCCGTGCAACGCGCCGACAACGCCGGCCCGCACACGCTGGGCGCCAGCCAACAAAAGGCCTTCACCTCGGCATCGGCCAAAAACACCACGCTGGCAATGATGGACGGCGCGCAGAAAAATCCCGCCGCGGCCAACCTGGTTCACATCCCCGGCTTCCTGTTGCTGGGCGGCGGTGTGCCGGTGAAAATCGGCAATGAGGTCATAGGCGCGGTCGGCGTCGGCGGCGCGCCGGGCGGCCACCTCGACGAACAGTGCGCCATGGTCGCGCTGGACAAGGTCAAGGATCAGCTGAAGTAAACCGCAGCGAAACAGTCATCACGCCCAGGAGAACGCCATGCGCAGCACCCCGATTCTGATTCTGAAGAAGCTGGCCACCGCCGCGGCCCTGGGCCTGGCTGCGGTGTCAGCCCCTTCAGCCATGGCGCAGGTGGCGCCCACCGCCGCGGAAGCGGCAGCCTACACAGGCCTGCATGCCGCGGCGCAGAAAGGCGACACTGCAAACATCACGCGGCTGGCCGCAGCAGGCGCCAGCCTGAATGCGCGGGACGGCAACGGCCGTACCCCGCTGCATGTGGCGGCCTTTGCGCGTCAGCGCGAGGCCATCCGCGCGCTGGTCAAGGCCGGGGCCGACATCCATTTGCTGGACCGGGACCGCTACGACGCGGTGACCATCGCGTCCGTCGCCGACGACGAGGAGACGCTACGCACCCTGCTGGCGCTCGGTGCGAGCGCAAAACAGATCACCAGCCGCTACGACGGCACGGCGCTGATCGCTGCCGCACACCTGGGCCATGACGGGGTGGTCCGGCAGTTGATCGCGGCCGGCGCGCCGCTGGACCATGTCAACAACCTGCACTGGACCGCAGCCATCGAAGCAGTGGTGCTGGGCGACGGCGGGAAGCGGCACCAGCAGACCCTGCAGGCGCTGATTGCGGCCGGCGCCAACCTGAAGCTGGCCGACCGCCATGGCAACACGCCGCTACAGCTCGCGAAAGCGCGCGGCTACGGCGAGATGGTGACGATGCTGGAAAAAGCCGGCGCGCGTTAAGGCGGCGCCTACGCCAGGGTCACGCGCGCAAACTTGCGCTTTCCCACCTGAAGCACATAGGTGCCTGCGTCCAGCTTGAGCGCCTTGTCGCTGACCACGCTGGAGTCCACACGCACACCGCCACCATCGATCAGGCGGTTGCCTTCGCCGGTGGAGGCGGCCAGTCCCGCCATCTTGAGCAAGGCCGCGATGCCCAGCGGCGCGCCGCTCAGGCTGACTTCCGGAATCTCGTCGGGCACGCCGCCCTTGCTGCGGTTGATGAAGTCCTGCTCGGCGGCGTCGGCCGCCGCGGCGTCATGGAAACGGGCCGTGATCTCCTTGGCCAGCATCACCTTGGCGTCCTTGGGATTGCGCCCGCCTTCGACTTCCTTCTTCAGCGCGGCGATGTCGGCTTCGCTTTTGAAACTCAGCAGGGTGAACCACTTCCACATCAGCACATCGGAAATCGACAGCACCTTGGCAAACATGGTGTTGGCGTCCTCGGAGATGCCGATGTAGTTGTTCTTGCTCTTGGACATCTTTTCGAAGCCATCCAGGCCTTCGAGCAGCGGCATGGTCAGGATGCACTGCGGCTCCTGGCCGTATTCGGCCTGCAGGTGCCGGCCCATCAGCAGGTTGAATTTCTGGTCGGTGCCGCCGAGTTCCAGGTCGGACTTCAGCGCCACCGAGTCGTAACCCTGCATCAGCGGGTAAAGGAATTCATGCACGCTGATCGGCGTGCCGGCCTTGAAGCGATCATGGAAATCGTTGCGCTCCATCATGCGCGCCACGGTGTAACGCGAAGCCAGCTGGATCATGCCGGTGGCGCCCAGCGGTTCGCTCCACTCGCTGTTGTAGCGCAGTTCGGTTTTTGTCGGGTCGAGGATCTTGTCGGCCTGGGCGCGGTAGGTTTCAGCGTTGACCTTGATCTGCTCGGGTGTCAGTGGGGGCCGGGTGGTGTTGCGGCCGGACGGATCGCCGATCAGGCTGGTGAAATCGCCGATCAGAAAAATGACGGTATGCCCCAGGTCCTGCAGCTGACGCATTTTGTTCAAAACCACGGTATGGCCGACATGAATGTCAGGCGCGGTCGGGTCCAGCCCCAATTTGATGCGCAGCGGGGTGCCCGTGGCTTCCGCCCGGACCAGTTTTTTCAACCATTCGTCTTGCGGGATCAGTTCTTCGCAGCCGCGCAGCGAGACGGCCAGCGCTTCCCGGACCTTGTCGGTCACCGGAGAATTTGTAACAAGGTCTTGATTCATAAGGGTTTTTCACATGTCGGGCAGTTGTCTGACATATATACTCGCTGTTCTGCCATAGTCAGGCGCCGGCGTCAGCTGGCCCACAAATTGCAAACCCATTCTAAGTTGCCGCCCATCCCCCTGTATTTTCCCGGCAGCACCGCACCTTCATCCGTCGCCATCAGACCGCAAATGCGGCGCTCGTGGCTTTATAAGTAGGGAATTCAGTTTTGATCAAGAACGATCTCTCTCGCGGCCTGCAGGCTGTTTCCGGTTTTATCCATCGCCATCCCAAAAGAATCACGGGCACGCTGGCTGCCTTGCTGCTGGGCACCGGCGTCACCGCCTTCGGCGTGGCCCCGCTCGCACCCGACGCTGCCGACCTGCCGGTTCGCCAGGTGCTGGAGTCGGTTCAAGCCCTGCCTACGGACACCCAGAGTGACATCCTCGGCGAATTCCGCTACTCGCTGTTCCGCACCGAAACCACACGCAGCAGCGACACCGCCGACGCGTTGCTGCGGCGCCTGAACATCGACGATGCCTCCGCCTCGGTCTTCCTGCGCAGTGACGCCAACGCCCAGCTGATCCTCGCGGGCCGTGCCGGCAAGGCTGTCACCGTCGAAGCCAGCGACAGCCAGCAACTGCTCAAGCTCAGCATGCGCTGGCCCACCGACGACGAGACCCTGTTCAAACGGCTGGTGATTGAACGTACCGCGACCGGTCTGGTGTCACGCATTGAAACCGCGCCTTACGCCGCCTCGGTCCGGCTGGCCAGCGGCAACATCCAGAGTTCGCTGTTTGCCGCCACCGATGAAGCCCGCATTCCCGACGCCGTGGCGGTGCAGGTGGCCGAAATTTTTTCGGGTGACATCGATTTCCGGCGCGACCTGCGCAAGGGTGACCGCTTCAACGTGGTGTACGAAACCCTGGAGGCCGACGGCGAGCCCCTGCGCACCGGCCGCGTTCTGTCCGCCGAATTTGTCAACGCCGGCAAGATCCATCAGGCCATGTGGTTCCAGCCCGCTGGCCAGGGCGCCGGCGCCCCGAACAAGGGCGGCTACTACACCCTGGACGGCCAGAGCCTGCGCCGCGCCTACCTGAGCTCGCCGGTGGAGTTTTCGCGGGTCAGCAGCGGCTTTTCGATGCGTTTTCACCCGATCCTGCAAAAGTGGCGCGCCCACCTGGGCACCGACTTCGCCGCCCCCACCGGCACCCCGGCACGCACCGTGGGCGACGGCGTGGTCGAGTTTGCCGGTGTGCAAAACGGCTATGGCAATGTCGTCTTCATCCGCCACCGCAACGGCCATGAAACGGTTTACGCCCACCTGAGCAAGGTATCGGTGCAACGCGGCCAGAGCGTCAGCCAGGGCCAGACCATCGGCCTGGTCGGCGCCACCGGCTGGGCCACCGGCCCGCACCTGCACTTTGAATTCCGCGTCAACGGCGCCCACCAGGACCCGATGACGATTGCCAAGCAGAGCGAGACCGTCACGCTGCCGGCCGGCGCCATGCCGGCCTTCCGTGAAGTTGCCGCTGGCGTGCGCAGCCAGTTGCAGGCCGCCGCCAGCATCGGCCAGACCCGCGCTGAATAAGCCACGCGAACGTCATTGGGGTGGCTGATCCAGGCAGGGGCCGCGAAACCGGCCTTGGCCTGCCCTGAGCCTGACGAAGGGCCGGGCCGCAGGCGCAGCGCCCCCTCGGGGGCAGAGAGATACACGCAGTGAGCGAACTTGGGGGCAACATTTATATCGGCCTGATGTCAGGCACTTCCCTGGATGGCGCCGACGGTGTGCTGGTGGACTTTTCGGGGGGCACGCTGCGCGTGCTCGCCTCGGCCACCGAAACCTTTCCCGACACGTTTCGCGCCGAGCTGCTGGCGCTCAATTCCTCCGGCCCTGACGAATTACATCGTGCCGCCCTGGCGGCCAACCAGCTCGCCGCCTTGTATGCGCGGGTCGTCCGGTCGCTGGTGCAGCAAGGCGCGGCGCAGGGGATTGCGGCCGACCGGATCACGGCCATAGGCGCCCATGGGCAGACGGTCCGGCACCAGCCCGCGCCGACATCACCTGCAGGCCCCGGCTACACGCTACAGCTCAACAATCCGGCGCTGCTGGCCGAGCTGACCGGCATCGATGTGGTCGCCGACTTCCGCAGCCGGGACGTCGCGGCCGGTGGTCAGGGCGCGCCGCTGGCGCCCGCCTTCCACCAGGGCGTGTTCGGCCAGGCCGATACCACCGTCTGCGTGCTCAATCTGGGCGGCATCTCCAACCTCAGCGTGTTGCCTGCTGTCGGTCAGGGCCTTGTGCTCGGCTTCGACTGCGGAACCGGCAATGCCCTGATGGATGCCTGGTGCCAGCGCCATACCGGCCAGGCCTTCGACGCTGGTGGCGCCTGGGCCGCCAGCGGCCGCCTGCTGCCGGGCCTGCTGGCCAGCCTGCTGGACGAGCCTTATTTCGCGCTGCCGCCGCCCAAAAGCACGGGACGCGATCTGTTCAGCCTGGCCTGGCTGGATCACAAGCTCAGTGCCTTTTCCGCCGAGCGTCCTGAGGATATCCAGAACACATTGGCCGAATTCACCGTCAGCCCATGTGTGGCGGGCGTCAACAGCTATGGAAAAGATAGCAAACGACTGGTGGTCTGTGGTGGGGGGGCCTTCAACCAGCATGTGATGGAACGGCTGCAGGCCAGCCTGCCGCAGTGCCGTGTTGAATCGTCAGAGACACACGGTCTGCCGCCGCTGCAGGTCGAAGCCGCAGCTTTTGCCTGGCTGGCGCGCCAGACCCAGCTGCGCCTGCCGGGCAACCTGCCCAGCGTGACCGGCGCGGCCGGCGCACGGGTGCTCGGCGCCATTTACCCGGCCTGAAGCGCACCCATTCCTGTCCCGGCCGCAGGGGCCGGTCCGCCGGCCCCAAGCAAAAAGCCGCCCAGGGGCGGCTTTCACGGTCACAGGCGGGGGACTCAGGCCGAGAAGCTGGATCCGCAGCCGCAGGTGCTGGTGGCGTTCGGGTTCTTGATCACGAACTGGGCGCCTTCGAGGTCGTCCTTGTAGTCGATCTCGGCACCGACCAGGTACTGGTAACTCATCGCGTCGATCAGCAGCGACACGCCATTCTTGGTCATGGTGGTGTCGTCCTCGTTGGTGATTTCGTCAAAGGTGAAACCGTACTGGAAGCCGGAGCAG
The DNA here is from genome assembly GCA_013824015.1 of Polaromonas sp. Taxonomy (GTDB): domain Bacteria; phylum Pseudomonadota; class Gammaproteobacteria; order Burkholderiales; family Burkholderiaceae_C; genus Polaromonas. The sequence continues at coordinate 2,231 of PNNC01000144.1, read as the reverse complement.
CCGCCACCCTGGACAAACACCCGCAACTTCAGGTCCGGGTTGCCTTCCTCGGCAATCAGGTCCGCGACTTTGGCCGCCGCGCTGTCGGTAAAGACAAAGGGGGCGGGCATTTCTGTCGGGATCATTTCAGCTACTGCGCTCATGGGAGGCTCCGTTCTTCACAAAATCAATGAATTCATCGTACCGCAATTCGATCAACCACAAGGCAGGCGCGGCTTACTTCCTCAAAGCCGGCCGTAACCACTGACAGGGCCTTCGTCGCGGGCTTTTTCGACATTGTTGGCGGCCAGCTTGAGCAGCGGTTTGTCGCTGACCTCGTGGTTGGTCGGGCGCAACTGTCCAAAGATGACGGCCCCCTGGTGCATTTCAAGCGCCTTGTAGGCCACATCGCCCTGGATCTTGGCTTTGGGCTGCAGTTCGAGCAGTTCGGCGGCATGCACGGGGCCCATCACACGCCCATTGATGATCACATGGTCGGCATAGATCTGGCCGGTGACACAGGCCGATTCGCTGATGACCAGAATGCTGGGGCTGCCTTCATTGGCGCGGATGTCTCCAATCACTTCGCCGTCGATGCGCAGGCCATCGGTGAACTTGAGGTTGCCTTCGATGCAGCTGCCCTGGGCGATCAGGCTGCGGATGGAGGGTTGGGCTTTTTTACCGAACATGGGAATTCCTGTCTGACGTCACACTACAACTTGATGACTTGCACGGAACGCGTGACGGTTCCTTCAATGAGCTTGGCTGTAATGGTTTGTACCACGGCTTGGGCCGGTACGTCGAGGACGCCCTCCACGCGCCGGTACTGTTTGAACTGTAAAGTTTGCGGGCCGCCGGCCAGGCCCATGGTCCAGGGTTTGCCGGCCAGGGTGCCGCTGAAGCTGAGCTCGAGTTTGCCGTTGAATACCGGCGCATCGCGCACCGGCTGTATCACCAGCACCTGCCACTTGACCTGCATGTCCGACAGCTTTTCGGCCTGCAGGCCCCGGATGGCGGCACTGTCCGCGCCGCCGGCCGGCAACAGCTTCTCGAAAAATCCCAGGTCGTCGCGCAACAGCCGGTTTTCGGATTCCAGTTGCCGGATCTGCCCCAGCATTTTTTCCTGCGCGGCTTTCTCGGCCGTCAGCAGGCTGCCGGAAATATTGGCGATCGACTGCGACTTGTCGCGTTCGGCGCGCAACTCGGCGACTTCCTCGCGCAATTTGGTCAACTCGAGCTTGGCCGCCTTGTCCAGGCCGGCAATGCTGACGCCCATCTCGAAAGTCCACAGCGCAATCGCCGCCGACAGGCCCAGCATGACCGCCACCATGGCCCAGCGCAGCGGCCAGGGCATGGCACTGCGTACGGCCATGCGCGGGGAGCTGATGGTCAGGCGACGGCGAAACAGGCGGAATTTCAAAAGCGGTCCTGCGGTTTTTGATCAGGAGGGTGCATTGTGCACGCAGATGACGCGGCGACCGGGGTTTGGCCGGTAAAGCGCGGCAAGCAGGTGTATCACGGCGGGGCCCGTGAAAAGGCCATGAAAAAAGCCGCCAGGCACAAGGCCGGCGGCTTTTCGGGAACAGCAGAAACGCTTAACGCTTGCTGAACTGCTTGCGGCGGCGTGCCGAGCGGAAACCGACCTTTTTACGCTCGACTTCGCGGGCGTCACGGGTCACAAACCCGGCCTGGCTCAGCACCGGCTTGAGGGTGGTGTCGTAGTCGATCAGCGCGCGGGTGATGCCGTGGCGGATCGCACCGGCCTGGCCGGACTCGCCGCCGCCGTGGACGTTGACCATGATGTCGAAGGTCTCGACGTGGTTGGTCAGGTGCAGCGGCTGCTTGCAGATCATGATCGAGGTTTCGCGACCGAAGAAGGTCTGGATGTCGCGGTCGTTGACCGTGATCTTGCCAGTGCCTTTTTTGATAAACACGCGGGCGACGCTGGATTTGCGACGGCCGGTGCCATTGTTCCAATCACCGATCATTTGGCGGCTCCTGCGATTTCAAGCACTTTGGGCTGTTGGGCGGTATGCGGATGTTCTGCACCACCATAGACCTTGAGCTTCTTGATCATGGCGTAGCCGAGCGGGCCCTTGGGCAACATGCCCTTGACGGCCTTTTCCAGGGCGCGGCCGGGGTGCTTGGCCTGCATGTCCTTGAAATTGGTCGCCGAGATGCCGCCGGGGTAACCGGAATGGCGATAGTAGATCTTGTCAGTCGACTTGGCGCCGGTGACACGCAACTGGGAT
>PNNC01000219.1 GCA_013824015.1 Polaromonas sp. | reverse complement strand
CCTCGTTGACCAGCCCGTGCATTTCAATCAGTTCTTCTTTGGCCATGATGTAACTCCTTGGAAATTGGAAAAAATATCGGTACGGGCGCGCAGTTCAGGCGCAAGCCGGTGTAGAGCGTTCGTGGATCCAGCCCATCGCGTGTTCGGTAGCGTAATGCAAGGCTGCAGACGCGCTGTCAAACAGCCCGCTGAAACGCATCACGCGGTCGTGGGTGGCGCTGCCGCGACCGGACCGGATGGACACGGAAGCGACGTAACGGCCTTCGCCCTGGGGCTTGGCCAGCGGTGAGACAAGGTACTTGCCCACCGAAATGTGGTTGTGATCAATCATAAAAGTCGGTGCCGGGTATGTTTCCCGGCTTGATAAATGGAGAAATAAACGGCTTGCGAGCAAGCCAACGGGTATCCGGTTCTGCCTGCCCGGTCTGGAAGGACCGGGTCGGTGAGCCTTGAGTGGGCACCGTTGGGAGAAGTGCTCGCTAGGAAAGGGAACAGTGCTGAGAGGGTTCAATGCTGTGGGGGCACTGAAGACACTGTGAATCCGGGCTCTGAGAAGCGCCGCATTTGAGAAGGAAGCCAGAGGTAGGGGACTTCGTTGAAAAAAGCTGATGCGTTACCGAAGCTCGTATTGTACCCGCTGGCGGGCTTTTCTGCAGCAAGGTGCCGTACATGCCCGCCCGAAGGGGCGATTGTCGAAAAACCCCTACAAGCGTGTGTTGCCAAAACGCCCACACTGAAAGCTCATCGCCGTCCCGGACGGTTTTTATCCTGGCGGGCCGCCCGGCGCGGCCGCACTGACAAAAAGGACATCCCGCATGCAAGTTCAAGTCAACACCAACCACAGCATTGAAGGCCGCGAGGCGCTGGAGCGCTGGGCCCAGGCCGAAGTCAGCCAGACCCTGGAGCGCTTCAGCCATGAGATCACCCGTGTGGAAGTGCACCTGAGCGATGAAAACAGCGGCAAGGCGGGCGCTGCCGACAAACGCTGCCTGATGGAGGCGCGCCTGGCCAACCACGCGCCGGTCGCGGTGACGCACCATGCCGCCGGCATCGACGAAGCCTTCCGCGGCGCGGAAGGCAAGCTCAAACGCGCGCTGGACAGCACGCTGGACCGCCTCAAGGACCACCGCGATCGCGACACCATCCGCAAGGATGCCGATGTGCTGATCCAGCCGGACTAGCCAGGAAGCCGTTGCTTAGCTATCAAATCGATAGCTAGCACCCCTTGCCGGACAAGGGCTGGAGGCCGAAAAGGCTTGAAATCCCGGCAGTTCGGGGCCTAGGCCTCGAACTGGGGATGTAATTGCCGGATGCGGCTCATGGCCATGCCGGCTGCGGCGGTGCGGGTTTCCACGCCGAGCTTGGCAAACACCCGTTCCAGGTGTTTTTTCACCGTCATCGGGCTGGTGCCCAGGATGTCGCCGATATCACGGTTGATCTTGCCCTTGACCACCCAGTAGAGCACCTCGGCCTCGCGCGCGGTGAGTTTGAAACTCAGGCTCATGGCCTGGATCACCGTGTCGTCGGATTCCTCGCGCATGATGATCAGCCAGTCGTCGTCGCCGGTCTGCTGGTGCAGCCGGAAGGTCAGGCGACGCGCCACCGAGGCAGCGCTCTCGCACACGAGGCGCGGCGGTTCGATCTGGCGTTCGGCGTCGGCCAGGTTGCGGCGCAGCCAGGTCAACACCGCTTCCGGCGTCTGCGGCGCGCAGGTGCCGTAATACTGCTGCAACAACTCCCGCGCCAGCGGCGTCTGCCACATCAGTTTGCCGTCGCTGACCCGCACCGTGATCGTCGCGTAGCCGAAGGCGTCGAGCGCGTTGCGCGCCTGGCGCTTTTCACGCGCACTCTGCAGATGCACACCGATACGCGCCAGCACCTCCTTGGGCTTGATCGGCTTGGTCACATAGTCCACCCCGCCCGAATCGAGCGCGGCCACCAGGTATTCGGTTTCGGTCAGCCCGGTCATGAAGATGATCGGGATGTGCGCGGTGCGGGCATCGGCCTTCAGGCGTTTGGCGACCTCGAAGCCGTCCATGCCCGGCATCATCGCGTCGAGCAGCACGATGTCGGGCAGGGCCTGCGCGGCGCGCTGCAGCGCCGCCTCGCCATGGGTGGCGACCAGCACGGTGAAGCCCGATTCGTCGAGCGCATCATGCAGCACCGACAGGTTGTCCGGCACATCGTCGACGATCAGCACCACGTCGCTGTTGGCGCGGTCCAGCGTGTGCGCGAGCGCGCGGTCGTTCATGTCGGCGCCTCGCCAAGCTGCTGGCTCATGGTCTCGAACTGGAACTGGCGCGCCAGGCCACGCATCTCGGCGGCAAAACCGGCGCTTTGCGGCTGCGACTTTTCAATCTCGTCAAGCGTGTTCATGATGCCGCGAAAATAACCGAGGTTGACCACCTCGCGCAAGGCGGCCAGTTGCGCGGCGGGCGGGTAGACGCGCGGCGGCGCCGCCGATGCCGCGACAGCCGGGGCTTGCGCCGGCGCTTCCAGCCAGACCAGTTGCAGCCGGCGCTCCAGCCAGTCCAGCAGCTCGCTGTGGCGCACCGGCTTGAGGATGAAGTCTTCCAGCCGCACACCGACATCGTTGTCCAGGCCCTTGTCGAAGGCGTTGGCAGAGACAATGGCCATATGGGCCCCCACGCTTTTCACTTCGTGTAATGCGCTGCCCCCCGGGGGGGCGCCCCCGCCTTGGGACGGCCCGGCGGCGGGGCCCTGCTCAGCCTGCTCAAGCGCACGCACGCGGCGCAGCGTCTCCCAGCCATCGATGCCCGGCATCGCCAGGTCCATCAGGATCACCTCGGGCCGGTAACCGGCGGCCAGCAGGTCCAGGCAGTCGTGGCCGCTGGCGGCGGTGCGCAGCTCGAAACCCAGCGGCTCCAGCACATTGACCAGCAGTTCGCGGTCGGCCTCCTCGTTGTCCACCACCAGCACGCGGCGGCGCGGGCCGGCATAACCGTAACGCGCCTTGTGGGCGCGCGAGGACGGCACCGGCAGCGCCGCACCGGGCGCCAGCCGCACCTCGGGCAGAAACAGCTTGACGCGAAACACCGAACCGACATCGGGCGTGCTGGCGACCGTCAGTTCGCCACCCATCAGGTCGGTCAGCATCTTGGCAATCGTCAGGCCCAGGCCGGCGCCGGGGGCGGCCGGGCCGGGCGTGGCCGCGCGCGTGAAGGGCTCGAAAATGCGCTCGATCTCCTCGGCCGACAGGCCCGGGCCGGTGTCCTCGATCTCGATGCTGGCCATCTCGCGCGCGTACTTCAGGCGCAGGCTGATGCGGCCTTTGGCCGTGAACTTGATCGCATTGCCCAGCAGGTTGATCAGGATTTGCCGCACGCGTTTTTCGTCGGCCCGCACCACCACGGGCAACGTGCCTTCGGACTCGAAGTGAAACCCGAGGCCCTTGGCCTGCGCCTCGAGCTCGAACATGCCGGTCAGCTCCTGCACAAAGTCGGTGAAGTGCATCGGTTTGACGTTGAGCGTGAGTTTGCCGCTTTCGATGCGCGCGATGTCCAGCGTGCCTTCGATCAGCGACAGCAGGTGTTCGCCGCCGCGCCTGATCACGCCCACGGCCTGCTGGCGGTGCGGCGGGATAGAGGTGTCTTCGCCCATCAGCTGCGCATAACCGAGGATGCTGTTGAGCGGCGTGCGCAGCTCGTGGCTGATCGCGCTGATGTAGCGGCTCTTGGCCTGGTTGGCCAGATCGGCCACACGTTTGGCCTGCTGCAAGGCCTCGTCGGTCTGGCGGTGCGACTCGATTTCCTTCATCAGCAAATGGGTCTGGCGGTTCGACTCTTCCTGCGCCACCTGCCGGCTCTTGTGCGCCAGCACCAGCCACCAGGCCACCAGGCCGGCAATCACCAGCAGCGCCATGTAGGCCTTCAGGAAGCCCGAACGCAAGGCCGATTCGGACGCGACCTCCAGATCGAGCAAGGCGCGCATTTCCTGGTGGTACAACAGGCCGAACACGCTGGCCAGCAGCGGCACAATCACCAGCATCAGCAGCAGGAAGTGGCCCAGGCCGGTGTCGAGGTAAGGCCAGATGCGGCGCGGCAGCAGCCAGCGCAAGGTGGCCGACCACTGCGCCGACAGGCTGGCCTGCGGTTTGCACAAATCGCCGCAGCGCGCGTCCAGCGTGCAGCACAGCGAACAGATGGCGCCCTGGTAGGCCGGGCAATGCGCCATGTCCGGGCCTTCGTAGTCGCGCTCGCAGATCACGCAACGCTTGAGTGCATGCGGTGTGTAATTTCCCTGGGCATCGGTCTCGGGCGCTTCGCCCTGGCGTGCGATGTAATAACGCCCTTTCGTGGCCCAGGCAATCAGCGGCGAAGTAATGAAGGCCGTGCCCAGTGCGATGACCGCCGAAAAAGCCTGCGCCAACGGACCGAACAGTCCCAGGTGGGCGGCCACCGACAACACCGAGGCCAGCGCCATCGCGCCGACGCCGACCGGGTTGATGTCGTAGAGGTGCGCGCGCTTGAACTCGATGCCTTTGGGCGACAGCCCCAGCGGCTTGTTGATGACCAGGTCGGCCACCACCGCCATCATCCAGGCAATCGCGATGTTGGAGTACAGGCCCAGCACATCGCCGAGCGCCTGGAACACGTCCATCTCCATCAGCATGAAGGCGATCAGCGTGTTGAACACCACCCAGACCACACGCCCCGGGTGGCTGTGGGTCAGGCGTGAGAAGAAGTTGGACCAGGCCAGCGATCCGGCATAGGCGTTGGTGACATTGATCTTGAGCTGCGAGATCACCACAAACAGCGCGGTCGCGGCCACCGCCCAGCCATAGTGCGGAAACACGTATTCGTAAGCCGCCAGGTACATCTGGTTCGGGTCCACCGCACGGTCCAGCGGCACCATGTGCTGGATCGCCAGGTAGGCCAGAAAGGCGCCGCCCAGCATCTTGACCACACCGAGCAGCACCCAGCCCGGACCACCGGCCAGCACCCCGGCCCACCAGCGCCGGCCGGTGGCGGCCGTGCGCGCCGGCATGAAGCGCAGGTAGTCGGCCTGTTCACCCATCTGGGTGATCAGCGCGATGCCAACCGTCAAAGCAGCACCAAACAAGTGCAGATCAAACCCTGAACTGGCGCCTTTCTCACCTTTGTAGTGCGTTATTCCGGTGAATGCGCCCGGATCACGCACCAAAACATACACAAACGGCACGACCAGCATGATCAACCACAAGGGCTGCGTCCACATCTGCAGCCGGCTGATGACCGACACGCCGTAAGTCACCATGGGAATCACCACCAGCGCGCAGATCAGGTAACCCCAGCTCGGCGGAATGCCCAGCGCCAGCTCCAGCGCATAGGCCATGACGGCGGCCTCCAGCGCAAAAAAGATGAAGGTGAAGGACGCGTAGATCAGCGAGGTCAGGGTCGAGCCGATGTAGCCGAAACCGGCGCCGCGCGTCAGCAGGTCCATGTCCACGCCGTACCGGGCAGCGTAAATGCTGATCGGCAGGCCGGCCATGAAGATGATCAGCCCGGTGGCGACGATGGCCCAGAAGGCATTGGTGAAGCCGTACTGCACGAGCAGGGTTGCACCGACCGCCTCCAGGATCAGAAACGAGGCCGCGCCGAAAGCGGTGTTGGCGACCCGCCACTCGGACCATTTGCGAAAACGCTGCGGCGTGAAGCGCAGCGCGTAGTCTTCCATGGTCTCGCTGGCGACCCAGCTGTTGTAGTCGCGCCTGACCTTGATGATGCGCTGCACCGGCGCTTCGGCGTCCGCGGCAGGCAGCGGCGCAGGCGCCCACGGGGGCACGACCTGCGCAGGCAGGGGCAGCGGTGCGGCCGGGGTGTCCATGGGTGGGGGTGTCAATACGTCATCAGGCGGAGCTGCTGAAGTGCAGATTCCATGCCACAGAGGGAAAACCAGTGTCCTGCAGGTAATTCCTGTGGCACCATTCTTGCACCCCGGCACTCCCAACCCTGCCGCAGCCGCCCCGGAGAACCCATGGAATTGACCCCGAGAGAAAAAGACAAGCTGCTGATCTTCACGGCCGCGCTGCTGGCCGAACGCCGCCAGGCCCGCGGCCTGAAACTGAACTACCCCGAAGCCGTCGCGCTGATCAGCGCCGCCGTGATGGAAGGTGCGCGCGACGGCAAAACCGTGGCCCAGCTCATGAGCGAAGGCCGGACCGTCCTGACGCGCGCGGATGTGATGGACGGCATCCCCGAGCTGATCCCCGACATCCAGGTCGAAGCCACCTTTCCCGACGGCACCAAACTCGTCACCGTTCACCAGCCGATTGTTTAAACACACGGATACCGCCACCATGCACGCCAAACTCAAATCTGCTCTGTTTTTGATAGCTGCCAGCGCCCTGCCGCTATGGGCCAGTGCCCATATTGGCCATGAAACCAGCGAGCTGGTACACAGCCATGCCCACACCTTGCTGAGCGGCTTCATCCATCCGCTGACCGGCCTGGACCACCTCGCGGCCATGGTCGCGGTCGGCCTGTGGAGCGCGCTGGCCGCGCGGCGCGCCTGGCCGGACCTGCTGTGGGCGCCGCTCGGCTTTGCCGCCATGCTGCTGGTCGGCACCCTGCTCGGGCTGCAAGGCGTCCAGCTTCCGGGCGTCGAACCGATGATCGCGGCCTCGCTGCTGGTCATCGGCCTGCTGGTGCTGACCCGCTGGCGCGTGCCCGGCATCGCTGCGGCCGCATTGGTCGGCATGTTCGCGGTGTTCCACGGCCTGGCCCACGGCTACGAGCTGGCCGGTGATGCCCATGCGCTGCCGGTGGTGGCCGGCATGTTGTCCGCCACGCTGGGGCTGCACGCGGCCGGTGTTGCCGTGGGCTGGGCCTTGCGCCAGTCCAGCGTCTGGTTGCCGCGCCTGGCTGGCGCCGGCGTCGCGCTGTTCGGTCTGGCCCTGCTCGGCCGGCTCGCCTGAGGCATCACGATGATTCCCGGCGAACTGCTGACCGACGGCCCCGACCATGAACTCAACAGCGGGCGCCGCACCCTGACGGTGGTGGTGCAGAACAGCGCCGACCGTCCCATCCAGGTCGGCTCGCACTACCACTTTGCCGAAACCAATGGCGCGCTGGCTTTCGACCGCGCCGCCGCGCAAGGCATGCGCCTGAACATCGCGTCCGGCACGGCTGTGCGTTTCGAGCCGGGCCAGCAGCGCACGGTCGAACTGGTGGACTTCGCCGGTGAACGAAAAATTTACGGCTTTCGCGGCCTGGTACAGGGAAAAATCTGATGGCAACCATAGGCAGACGCGCTTACGCAGAAATGTTCGGCCCCACCGTGGGCGACCGCCTGCGCCTGTCCGACACCGAGCTGATGATCGAGGTCGAGGCCGACTACACGCTGCGCGCCGGCAGTTATGGCGAAGAGGTGAAATTCGGCGGCGGCAAGACCATCCGTGACGGCATGGCGCAGTCGCAGAAAACACGCGCCGAAGGTGCGATGGACTGCGTGATGACCAACGCGCTGATCATCGACCACTGGGGCATTGTCAAGGCCGACATCGGCCTTAAGGGCGGGCGTATCGCGGCCATCGGCAAGGCCGGCAACCCCGACACCCAGCCCGGTATCGAGATGATCATCGGCCCCGGCACCGAGATCATCAGCTGCGAAGGCATGATCGTCACCGCCGGCGGTATCGACTCCCACATTCACTTCATCTGCCCGCAGCAGATCGAGGAAGCGCTGACCTCGGGCGTCACCACCATGCTGGGTGGCGGCACCGGACCGGCCACCGGCACCTTCGCCACCACCTGCACACCCGGCCCCTGGAACATCAAACGCATGTTGCAGGCGGCCGACGCCTTTCCGATGAACCTGGGTTTTCTCGGCAAGGGCAATGCCAGCCTGCCGGCCGCGCTGCATGAACAAATCGATGCCGGCGTGATCGGCCTGAAGCTGCACGAGGACTGGGGCACGACGCCCGCCGCGATCAGCAACTGCCTGGACGTGGCGGACGAGACCGACACGCAGGTGGCCATCCACAGCGACACGCTCAATGAAAGCGGTTTTGTCGAGAACACGATTGCCGCCACCAAGGGCCGCACCCTGTGCGCCTTCCACACCGAAGGCGCGGGCGGCGGCCATGCACCCGACATCCTGAAGGTCGTCGGCGAGCAGAACTTCCTGCCGTCGTCGACGAATCCGACCATGCCCTACACCGTCAACACGCTGGACGAACATGTGGACATGCTGATGGTCTGCCACCACCTGGACCCGGCGATTGCCGAGGACCTGGCCTTTGCCGAAAGCCGCATCCGCAAGGAAACGATTGCCGCCGAAGACGTGTTGCACGACCTGGGCGCGATCAGCATGATGAGCAGCGACAGCCAGGCCATGGGCCGGGTCGGCGAGGTCATCATCCGCACCTGGCAGACCGCCCACAAGATGAAGCTGCAGCGCGGCAAGCTACCCGGGGACACCGAGCGCAACGACAACTTCCGCGTCAAACGTTACATCAGCAAATACACCATCAACCCGGCGATTGCCCACGGCATCGCACACGAGGTGGGGTCCATCGAATTGGGCAAATGGGCCGATCTGGTGGTCTGGAAACCGGCTTTCTTCGGCATCAAGCCAGCACTGATCCTGAAAGGTGGCTTTATTGCGATGGCGGCGATGGGCGACCCGAATGCCTCGATCCCGACGCCGCAGCCGGTGCACTACCGTCCGATGTTCGGCGGCTTCGGCGGCGCGATCGCCAAAGGTTCGCTGACCTTTGTCTCGCAGGCGGGTCTGGCCGGCGGCATCAAGGAGCGCTTCGGCCTGGCCAAAAACCTGGCCGCCGTGAAAAACATCCGCGGTGTGCAAAAGCGCCACATGATCCACAACGACTACGCGCCGAAAATGGAGGTTGATGCGCAGACCTACTCGGTGCGCGCCGACGGCCAGTTGTTGACCTGCGAAGCGGCGACCAGCCTGCCGATGACGCAGCGCTATTTTCTTTTCTGAACCGAATCCTTTCTTCCATGCTTCAGGTTTCCAAAATCATGCCGCAGGGCGCCGGCCTGGCGCCGGTGCTGCTCAAGCGCGCCGCCACGGTCGAACTCGACTGGGACATCCGCCAGAAAAGCCGCTTCGAGGCGACCGACTCGCAAGGGCGCCAGCTCGGCATTTTTTTGCCGCGCGGCACGCTGGTGCGTGGCGGCGACGTGCTGGTCGCCGAAGACGGCTCGCTGGTGAAAGTGATCGCCGCGCCGCAAACCGTGCTGCGCATCACGGCCTGCACCGCCCACGGCAGCCCCTTCGACCTGACGCGGGCCGCCTACCACCTGGGCAACCGCCATGTACCAATTGAGCTCAAGCCGGATCACCTGAAGATAGAACCCGACCATGTGCTGGCCGAAATGTTGCGGTCCATGCATTTGATCGTCAACGAGGTCAGCGAGTCCTTCGAGCCCGAAGGCGGCGCCTACAGCGCGGGTGGTCACGGTCATGCGCATGAGGGCGGACATGGCCACGCGCATGCCCCCGCTGCGGCGCCCGCGCCGCACGTGCACGGCCCCGGCTGCACGCACGACCATGCGCACGATCACGGCCATGGACACACGCATGAGGCGCCGCCGGTCGCGATCCAGGTCCACGCCCACAAGCCGCACAGCCATTGAGCGCCACCGCCCAGCCCCTGCCGGCCGCCAGCCTGCTGCAACTGATCTGGCTGGCCTCCCCGGCCCTGCCGGTCGGCGGTTTTTCCTACTCCGAAGGACTGGAAGCCGGCGTGGATCGGGGGGGAGTAGCTACAGAAAGCATAGCGGCCGAATGGCTCAGCGATCAGCTGCACCTGAGCCTGGCGCGCGGCGACCTGGCGGTGATTGCCCAGGCCATCCCGGCCTGGCGCAGCAAGGACCTGGTGCGGGTGAAGGCCCTCAACGACTGGGTGCTGCAGACCCGCGAAACCAGCGAGCTGCGCCTGCAGGCTGAACAGATGGGTCGTTCGCTGCTCGAGTGGCTGCGCAACCACCAGAGCATCAGCGATGCCCATCTGCAAGCCTGCGCGCAACTGCCGCCAACTTACCCGGTTGCCTTTGCGCTCGCGGCCTCACCGCTGGACGCCGGCGTGCCCGACTGCCTGACCGCCTACGCGTTTGGCTGGGCCGAAAACATGATGCAGGCCGCGCTCAAATCGGTGCCACTGGGCCAGAGCGCCGGCCAGCGCATACTGGCACGGCTGGCTGCAGAAATCCCGGCCGCCATCCACACGGCGATGGCGCTGGAAGACCAGGACCGACAGGCCTTTTCCCCGATGCTGGCGATTCTTTCATCGCAACACGAAACCCAATACTCCAGATTGTTCCGCTCATGAGCAATGAGATGAATAGCTGTCATTGCGGGCTTGACCCGCAATCCATGCCCCGAATTCAGCGGAGCAGCCAAAGCCATGGATCCCGGATCGAGTCCGGGATGACAAACCAACAAGATCAAACATCACTCGCCAGGCACTTCCAATGAGCATGCACCACATCGCCAACCGCACCAAGAAACTTCCCCCGCTGCGCGTCGGCATCGGCGGGCCGGTCGGGTCCGGCAAAACCACGTTGCTCGAGATGTTGTGCAAGGCCATGAAGACCAAGTACGACCTGGTGGCGATCACCAACGACATCTACACCAAGGAAGACCAGCGCATCCTGACCGTCAGTGGCGCGCTGGAGGCCGAACGCATCATGGGTGTGGAAACCGGCGGCTGCCCGCACACCGCGATCCGCGAAGACGCGTCGATCAACCTCGAAGCCATCGACCGCATGCTGGAGGATTTTCCCGATGCCGATGTGGTGTTTGTCGAGTCCGGCGGCGACAACCTGGCCGCGACCTTCAGCCCCGAACTCAGCGACCTGACGATTTACGTGATCGACGTCGCCGCCGGTGAAAAAATCCCGCGCAAGGGCGGCCCCGGCATCACCAAAAGCGATCTGTTCGTGATCAACAAGACCGACTTGGCCCCCTACGTCGGTGCCGACCTGGCCGTGATGGAAGCCGACACCATCCGCATGCGCACCACAGCCAAAGGCCTCAAGCCCTTTGTCATGACCAACCTGAAGACCAACACCGGTCTCGCGGAGGTGGTGGCATTTATTGAGAGCAAGGGGATGCTGGGCGCGAACTGAACAGCCAGCCCCAGCGATCGCTGGGAAGCACGTGAGTCGGTATCTTGAGCGAACTTGCAGCAGTTCGGAGCCTCATTTGGCGGAAGCGGTGAGATTCGAACTCACGGATGGTTTCCCATCGCCGGTTTTCAAGACCGGTGCAATCGACCACTCTGCCACGCTTCCAAGCTTGGTAGTTTAACCGTTGGCGGATCGGTGAATGGAACGCTGTGTCGGCCCTTGTCATCCTCTATTGGGAAGTCGAAGGGCTATCGGTGCCGCAAGAAGAAGTCGGCAAGCCGGGTTTTACTCAGTGGGCAGGCGCCCGCATCCGACGCGCCAAAAAATTGCGGCAACAGGCGTCAAGGGGTGCAGCCTGGCGGTACATCACACGGCATTCAATGACTCCATCAGCGGTACTCAATGCGAAAACTACCGTGTTTATGGGATGTGAGGCGAGAAACTTCGCCCTAGAGTCAGTCATTCAAACAGAAAGTTTTTTTGACTGATTAGGGGAGAGCTTATGAGAGTCATCAATCTGGGCGGGTTGGTTCTGGCCATCGCCGTCGTCGTGTGGCCTGCTACCGCATCTGCAGGAATAGGAAAGTGGCTAAAAAAGGAAGCCATACCCACTTTAAAGGGGGATCGCCCACTTGAAATCAAACCATATGTGGCTGTCAAAAGCGACAGTGTTGAGCTTAAGCTGGGTGCAAATGAAGCCAAGCTTCAAGTAGGGAACGTAAAGATCCAAACTCACCAACTGGCAAAGCGGCTGGTACAAGCGGGATGCATATACGCCACCAATGGGGATGTCTTGCGTTGCGCGCCGGACATTCTTGAGCGCGAGCTGTTGAATATCGCGGATGGAATTGATTCGAACAGTGCCTCGGCAGGCCCTGCGACCGCACTTCCGTCCTATCCAAGCGCTGCAGGATATCCAACGTTTGACGGGTTCAAATCCGGCACGTTGATGCAGTACTGTGGTTGCTGGGGATTCAACCCCCCGCCATTCGCGTTTGAGCCTAGGTGCAGCCAGTCACGCGTGGTCTTGAATCAGTGTATGGGAGCTTGCAATGCGGGCGGATCTCCATATGCCTATACGTGTATGTAGTGGCCGCCTGATACTTGGCGCATCCCAGCCAAAGCGTGTGATCTTTGACTAGCTGCTCAAACCGTCATCCCCCTTGAGTCGCTAGGCTTTTGAGAGCAAAACTAGCCGGTTCGAAAGCCACCGCTTCCGCCAGTCGCCTTGGCCATCTTGGGCCAGGGCCCTGCCCCACCGTCGGGTTCCCCGCCGTGCGTGGCCTTCCCCGGTTGAGTGATCAATGGCACACCGCAGTCGCCTGGTGCGGGCGCTCGCGCGGACCAGGCATGCCCCTCAGGGGTGCGCCCTGCCAGGACGGCGCTGCGGCCCGAAAAGATGCACCCTTCGGGTCACGGCGGCACAGCCCTGCTGTTACCATCCTGCTGTGCCCTGAACACAAGAGCGAAAAGCCACCTGTCGAGTAATTTGTTCAGCCCCCAGCTTTCGTGGTTTGAACAAATGAGACGACGTCGCCTGAGAAAATCCCTGGCCGCAACGGCCTTGGCCCTGGTGTTTGCTGCATCGGCCATCCCGGCGCTTGCCGCTGACGAGCGCTTTGACATCACAGCCTTCCAGGTCGAGGGCAACACCCTGCTGGCGCCCGCCGAACTTGCACGGATCGTCGCCCCGCTGGCGGGACCCCAACGCAGTTTTGCCGATATCCAGTTGGCCATGGAGGCGCTGCAGCAGGCCTACCGCCAGGCCGGCTACAGCGCTGTCCAGGTGTCTGTGCCCGAGCAGGAACTGAGCGGCGGCGCTGTCAGGCTGCTGGTGACAGAAGCGCTCATCGCGTCCATCACCGTGCGCGGCAACCAGCATTTTGACGAGGCGAACATTCGCGCCAGCCTGACGCGCCTGCAGATCGGCCGTGCGCCGATGCTGGGCGCGGTTTCCGAATCGATCCAGCTGGCCAATGAAAGCCCGGCCAAACGCATCGGCGTGTCGCTGGCCGAGGGCGACCAGCCTGGCCAGATCGATGCGACCGTGCTGGTGACTGACAACCCGCCCCTGCGTGTGATCACCACCCTGGACAACACCGGCTCCGCGTCCTCCGGCCGCTGGCGCACCGGCATTGCGCTGCAGCATGCCAACCTGTTCAACCGCGACCAGGTCGGCACCCTGGCTTACACCACATCGCCGGACAGTCCCCCGGGCGTCAGCCTGCAGGTGTACTCGGTGGGCTACCGGATTCCGCTCTACGCCTATGGGGACAGCGTTGACTTCATCTACGGCAAGTCCAGCGTCAACTCGCCATCGACCTCACCCGTGCTGGGTGGCATCCTGGGCTTCACCGGCAAGGGCGATATCTACGGCCTGCGCTGGAACCATTTTCTGGGCCGCACCGGGGAAAGCACGGCCAGGCTGGTCATGGGCCTGGACCACAAACTGATTGATTCACGCTGCGAAATCGGCGGGGTCCCGGTCAGCATCGCGCCGCCGACGCCGCCGATTGCATCGTGTGTGCCCTACCGCACCACGCCGGTCAGCATCACCTACAGCAGCCAGCGCGAAGGTACCGACCAGGTGTCGGGCTACAGCGTGGGCCTGTCGCGCAACCTGCCGGGCGGACAGCGTTACACCAATGTGGACGGCCGCAGCGACCGCTATTCCTACCTCACGCCCGGCAACCGCAACACGCGCGACGACTTCATGATCCTGCGCGGCAGCGCGTCGGTCTTCAGGGGTTTTGCCGGTGGCTGGCAGGGGCGGCTGGCGGGCACGGCGCAGTACAGCCCGCACCCGCTTGTCTCCGCCGAGCAGTTTGGCCTGGCGGGCGCGACGCTGGTACGCGGCTTTCAGGAACGTGCTGTCGCGGCCGACAGCGGCGTCGTGGCGAACGCGGAACTCTACACGCCGGAGCTGGCTGCCAGCATCGGTCTGCCCGGCCAGCTGCGGGCACTGTTTTTTGTGGATGCCGGTCATGGCACCAACCAACGCGTGGGCACCAGCGGTGTGCCGGCCCGTGTCACGGTCGCGAGCACCGGTGCAGGCCTTCGTTATGTGGCCAGCCGCGATTTCAACATCAACCTGGACCTTGCCCGCGTGCAGAACGCCGGCAACGCCACCACGGAAAAACGGGGCGACTGGAAGGCGCACCTGAGCGCCAGCCTGGCGTTCTGAAGCAAAAACACCATGACCACACCTTTGCGCCGTCAACGCCTTTCACTGCTGGCTGCGGCCGCGATCCTCGCGGTCCACGCGCCCTCGCTGGCGCAAACGCTGGCCGCCGGCACGCTGCCCGGCGGCTGGAACGTCACATCGGGCAGCGCCGCCATCGTGCAAAACGGCACCACGCTCACCATCAACCAGACCACGCCGCAGGCCATCGTCAATTTCGGCACCTTCAGCGTCGGCTCCGCCGCAACGGTCGACATCCGCCAGATCAGCAGCTCTGCGGCCCTGCTGGCCCGCGTCACGGGCGGCGACCCGTCGCTGATCCAGGGGCAGATCCGGGCCAACGGCGCCTTGTGGCTGATCAACCAGGCCGGCATCATGGTGGGGCCGGGCGCACGCATTGACGTCGCCCGCCTCATCGCCAGCACGCTCAATGTCAGCGACAGCGATTTCCTGGCGAACCGCCTGAACTTCCGGGGTGTGGGCACTCCGGGCGAGGTGCGCAACGAAGGCACCATCCGTGCAGCCAGTGGTGGCAGCATTTATCTCGTCGGGCCACAGGTCAGCAACAGCGGCAGCCTGAATGCGCCGGCTGGCGAGGTGCTGCTGGCGGCCGGGCAAACCGTGCAGCTGATGGATACCGGCACACCCGGTGTGTCGGTCGCCATCACCGGCACGCCCGGCGAAATCAGAAACCTCGGGCAGATCAGCGCCGAAGCCGGGCGCATAGGCCTGGCGGCCGGACTCATCAGCAACAGCGGCACGATCAGCGCGTCTAGCGCGGTGCGCGAAGGCGGCCGGATCTTCCTGCGCGCATCGGGCGACATCCGGACATCAGCCAGCTCGAACATCCGAGCCAGCGGTACCACCGGCGGCAGGGTCGTGCTGGTTGCAGGACAGGCAGCCTCACTTGACGGCGAGATCGCGGCCACCGGCAGCACCGGGCCTGGCGGGTATGTGGACACCTCGGGCACAAGCTCGCTGGATGTGGTCAGGGCGCCGGTGGTGGGCCAGGGGGGCGAGTGGCACATTGACCCCTTCAATATCGAGATTGTTGCGGGCGGCCCGGACGGCGGCGTCAGCGTCGCCGGCAACGCCATCACCTCGAATGAAACCGGCGCGCATATCGCCGCCTCCACCATCACGGACCAGCTCAATGCCGGCACCAGTGTCAGCATCACCACGGGCGCGGGCAGCCCGATGAGCCCGGGCGACATCACGGTGTCGTCGGCCATCGGCAAAACCAGCGGCACGGATGCGGCACTGACGCTCAATGCCCACAACAACATCATCATCAATGCGGACATCACCAGCTCGGCAGGCGTGCTTGACCTGAACCTGAACAGCAACTTCCAGAACAGCACACCGGGCGCCGACCATGCGGTGCAGCTCAATGCCAGTGTGGCGCTCAATGGCGGCGCGCTGGCGGTGTCCCAGGATGGCGGCGCCAACAACGGGACACTCACCATTGCCGGCGGCACGACCACACTGGCGGGCGGCTCGGGCATCAAGGCTGCCGCGGTCAACGTGCTGGCTGGCGGCACCCTTGCCGGCGAGGGCACGATCGAACTGGGCGGCACCGGCACGCTGACCAACCACGGGGTCCTGACCCTGGGCACAACCAGCGGCTACGGCAGGGTCACCGTGCAGGGCAACTACACCCAGGGCAGCACCGGGGTACTCAACGTCAAGCTCGGGGACAGCGATGGTTTCGACGTGCTGGCCGTTGAAGCGGCGGCAAGCCTGAACGGCAGGCTCAATGTGCGCGGTATCAACAGTTTTGTACCCACCGTCGGGGCGACGTTCAACGTTTTGGCGGCGGCAGGCCCGGGCAACAGCGGTACCTTCAGCACGGTCAATGCGCCAGACCTGACAGCGGGCGGCAGGACGGCGAGTCTGGCCGTCAACTACCCCAACACCGGCGGCACCTTCGCCCGCCTGACTGCGCGCGACCCGGCTGCGGCCCAGGCAGCAGCAGCGGCTGCAGCAAAAGCAGCCGCCGACGCTGCCGCAAAAGCGGCGGCGGATGCCGCAGCCAAGGCGGCGGCAAGTGCTGCAGCCAACATGGCCGCCCAGCCTGTGTCCCAGGCCCTGAATACCACCGTGAACCTGATCAACAGCCAGTCGATACCGACGCGCTCTCAACCCGGCGAACTCACGCCGGCCCAGGTCGCCGCCATGCCGGTGTCCATCCCGGCGACAAACAGCGAAGAGCCGGCTTCCGCAGACGGCAAGGACAACATCGTCGCGACGGCAGCCAAATCCGGCACAAAGACCGATTCGGTCAAAAAGACGTTTTGCAACTGAGAGGCATGCGATGAAAGCTCACACACCCCTGCTTGCCTTCCGCTCATGGATCACCATGCTGGCCCTGCTGGCGCTGGTGCCGCTCGCGCAGGCACAGGTGGTCGGCACGGTGACGCGCGTCTCCGGGCTGATGGTGGCAACAGGCACCGACGGGCGCACGCGTGTGCTGGCACTGAGCTCACCGCTGCGCCAGGGCGATACCTTGACCACCGCGCGCAACACCTTTGGACGCCTCGAATTCATCGACGGTGCAGCCCTGGTGCTGCAGCCGGAGTCGCTGCTGGTTCTGTCACGCTACAGCTACGACGCCGCCCGGCCCGATCTGGACAGGGTGGAGCTGGAACTGCGGCAGGGCGGCTTCAGCAGCACGATAGGCGCGCTGGCCAAACGCAGCAGCAACGCCACCACCATCACCACGCCCGCAGGCAAGCTGCAGGGCAGTGCCAGCATGGAGGTTTCGCTCAGGCAGCCGTGAAGCTTCACGCGCCTCTGCATTCCTCATCCTCAGATCACAGGACACCTCATGAACAAAACACGTTATGGCTTGCTGGCACTGTCGGCCTCGCTGGCCTCCATGCAGGCAGGGGCCCAGCCCCTGCCCCCCAGTCCAGCCAGCCCGCCCGGACTGTATGTGAGCGTGCTCAGTGGCCAGATCCTGGTCACCAATCCAGCGGGTTCCCGCAACTTTTCCGCCGGGCAGTTTGGTTACACGCCCAATTTCAGACAGCCGCCCGTCATCGTGCCATCCAACCCCGGGATGCAGTTCACGCCGCCGCCTGTCTTCAACAGTTCCAGCCTCTCTGCGCCTGCGGCGAACGGGGCCCCGGCCAGGTCGTCCGGCGTGGACTGCGAGGTTCGCTAGGCGTCAGACCAGGCTCGGGTCGCCGGGCCGGCGTGTCATCACATCGCGCTTTGCGCCAGGCAGGAAATCCTTGATTTACCTGCAGCACTGAACGCAGTAGGATTTGCAGGCCCGCAGAACTGTACCGTTCAAAAAAAGGAGTGCCAGCCATGAATCACTTCACGCGACTTCTGGTCACCACCGGTCTGGCTGCGTCTGCCATCGCTTTTGCTGCCGGCGACGTCAGCGAGTATGGCGGACCGTCGGGCGATCCGGCGCTGGCGTCCGCGCAGGCCGCCATCGCGAGGAAGGACTGGGCCGCCGCCCAGAGCGGCTTGCAAAAGGCGCTGGCCGGCTCGCCGCAAAACGCGGACTACCACAACCTCTATGCCTATTCGATCCGCAAGGGGAGCAACCCCGACATGGCGCTGGTGTTCAAGCACTATGGCGAAGCGCTGCGCATCAACCCCAAACACCGCGGCGCGCACGAGTATGTGGGCGAGGCCTACCTGATGGTGAACGACTTGCCGAAAGCAAAACAGCACCTGGCGGCGCTGGACAAGCTGTGCTTCCTGCCCTGTGAAGAACACAGCGATCTGAAAAAAGCAATTGCGGCTTACGAAGCCAGACGCAAGCCTTGAGTGCCGCGAGGCACCGCTGCCGGGCGGCTATCCGGATTACCTGACGCCGGAGCCACCTGCCGGAGCGACGCCGGCCGAGGCTTGTTGGCGCGACACATCCTGCACATCGTAGGAGCCGAAAACATCACGGGCTGAGCGGGTTTCCGGCAGGATATAGACGACGCCGTTGGTGCCGGTGAAGGACGGGCTCACCACGCTTTCATAAAACTTGACGGGCACATTGATGCAGCCAAAGGAAATGCGGTTGTCCAGCGGGCTCGGTGAGGCGAGGCGCTCCGCGCGGCGCTCCCTGGGCTGCCCCTTGACGACCCGGTGCAACGACAGCGCCGTGTCGTAGTCGACCCAGAGCACTTCATGGCCATGGATATCCTTGTCGAGTGAGGCCACAAATCGCCCGGCGGGTGTGGTGCGCTCCTCCGGACGAATGCTGGACAGCGGGCGCTCGCCAATCCCGGGAACCGAGTGATCACCGATGGCCAGCCCGAGCAGCGCGGGCGCGGCGCCGCGAAGCTGCCCCTGTGCATCGAACATAAACACACGGGCCTGCAGCTTGTCGATGATCATGAAGGGCAAGTTGCCGTTGTTGGCTGAGTCGACAACCCAGTCGGCCAATTGGCGGGATTCCGTCGAAGGCACTTCCTGTACGAAGTTGGCCAGCCTGACGGCACGGGCGGGCGCGGGCTGCACGGCGGCAGGTGCAGAAGCACTGGTGTTGTCACGCGGGCCTGCGGCAGCGTCTGGCGGGTTCAAGAGGGGCGCGTTCTGCGACGCGGCGACGGGCAGCAGCAATGCGTTGAGCGCAACTGCGCCGAGCAGGACACCGCGGGCCAGAAAGGCCGCCGCCGGACGTGTGAGGCTGGCAAGTGACGGCCCCGCCCGCAAGCTGTGTTGATCTGTGTTTTTCTGAGTTGGCATCATGATGTCCTCTGCGCCGGATGGTAACCCGCCAAGGCAGGCTGAACCAGCGGATTTGCAAGCTTTACCCTGGCAGTTCCGGCGCTTTTTCAGCGGTTTGTTGTGTCTGGCGATGGCACGACAAAAGGGTCAAGACCGCCGCGACGCGCGGTGATTCTGACCCTTTGTGTTGCGGAATGGGCGGACCCTCCCGGTCTGTCCGTCAAGCCAGGGCATCCCGGAAGTTTCTCCCGGTCCACCCTGCTTTGCGGACAGCTGGACTTAGTTGCGGCCCTGACGAGCGGGACGCACCGGGGCCTCGTACACCGGCTGTGGCGCCGGGGCGGGCGCTGCCACGACGGGCGCTGGTGGCGCGACATACACCGGGGCAGGTGCCGGCGCGACCACGGGTGCGGGGACGTAGGCTTGCGCGACAGGGGTCTGGGCGCGGGGGCCGAAGCGGTAAACCAGGCCGACCGATGCCATGTCAATGTGGCCACGGTTTCTGACCGGGTCATTGATGCGGTAGCGTTCGAGTTCGGCACGCACAGCCAGCGCTTCGGTGATGGCGTACTGCATGCCCAGGCCCACTTTGACGTTGGTGTCGTTGCGGCGCGGGTTGCTGGTGTTCACCGGCACGTTGCCGGTGCTGTTGAAGCTGGCCCGGCTCTGCGCATACGCCGCACCAATGCGACCGAAGACGGAGAAGCGATCAGACACGGGCAACATGCCCACCAGGTCCAGGTTCAGGCCGCGCACACGGGTTTCGCCGTTAAACGTGCCCACCGGCGCGGTGTTGAATGTGTAGCTGGACTTGCCCAGATCAAAATAACCACCTTCCACCGCAAAATTGCGGTTGAGCTGGTAGCCGCCAAACAGCTTGTAGCCGGTGCCGCTGTTGTCCGAGGTCGTGGATTGGACCGTCAAGCCCTGGCCAGCCAGCGTGCGGTTGATGGAGCCATTGTCGAAGTCGGCACGGGTGCGGCCCACGTTGCCGCCAATGTAGGGACCGGTGGTCTCGTCTTGAGCGATGGCCCAGGAGCTGGACAGAGTTCCCAATACCGCCAGGGCGACAAGCCCCAGCCCGCGCCTGGCTGCCGGGAATTTTGATGACTTCATGATGTTGTCCTAAGGTTTGAAACAGGTGTAAAAAAAGCGCCAATGATTCATTGCCGGCCTGATTCGCATAAAAATTCGAAACCAGACAGAGTGAAATCAAGGACGAGTCTGGAGAGTCGTCCATCGGCAATTTGTAGGAAGATGACCACAGCCCGCGTCATTTCCCCTTTAAACAACACAGCGGCATCCGCGACCGATGCGGCGCGTGTTCTGGCGCGCCTGGTCGCCTCAGAGGGGTCGCAGGGACAGCGCTGGTGTCAACTCCGGGGACTGCAGCGCGAGCGCGCGTGTTACGGCTGCTGCCCGAGAAACAACATCTGCAGGTCGTTGAGGAAATCCAGGCCGCGTTCGGTCGGTTGGACCTGCACGAAGTCACGCGTGATCAGGCCTTTGCGTTCGGCTTCGTCGAGGCCGGCCTGGATGGCGGTCAGTGGCAGGCCGGTTTTTTCCGTGAAGTCGCCAAGCTTGAAACCGTCGCGCAGGCGCAGCGCGTTGAGCATGAATTCGAAGGGCAGGTCTGCACGCGCCACTTCGGTGTCCTGCGCCGCTGGCGTGCCCGCCAGCGCCTTGTCCATGTACAGCTTCGGGTCGCGAAAGCGCACCTGGCGGACCACGCGGTGCGCAAAACTGAGCTTGCTGTGGGCGCCTGCACCTATGCCGAGGTAGTCGCCGAACTGCCAGTAGTTGAGGTTGTGTGCGCAGCGGTGGCCGGGCCGGGCATAGGCCGATACCTCGTAACGGTCCATGCCTGCGGCGGCCGTCATCTCGGTGATGCGATCCAGCATGGCATAGGCGTCGTCGTCTTCGGGCAGCACCGGCGGGTGTTTGGCGAAGAAGGTGTTGGGTTCGACCGTCAGGTGGTAAATCGAGATGTGCGGCGGCGCGAAGGCCAGCGCCTGCCGCATGTCCCGCTCCAGCCCTTCCAGCGTCTGCCCGGGCAAGGCGTACATGATGTCGAGGTTGAAGGTGTCAAAGGCCTGCGCGGCTTCCTCGACCGCGGCGATGGCTTGCGCGCGGTCGTGCACCCGGCCCAGCGCTTTCAGGTGCTGATCGTCAAAACTCTGCACACCGATCGACAGTCGCGTCACGCCAGCGCTGCGGAAGGCCCTGAAGCGGTCCTTCTCGAAGGTGCCGGGATTGGCCTCCATGGTGATCTCGCAGTCGGGCTCGAGACGCAGGCGCGCACGGATGTCGCCGATCAGCCGGTCTATGGACTGCGGTGAAAACAGGCTGGGCGTGCCGCCGCCGATAAAAATGCTGTGCACCGTGCGGCCCCACACCAGCGGTAGCGAGGCTTCGAGATCGGCCATCAACGCGTCGATGTAACGCTGCTCGGGCAGCTCTCCGCGGCTTTCGTGGGAGTTGAAGTCGCAGTAAGGGCACTTCTTCAGGCACCAGGGCAGGTGCACATACAGCGACAGCGGCGGCAAGGCGGCCAGGCGCAGGGTGCCTTCGCGCATGTAGTGCTGGATGTCTTTCAGCGCGCCGCCACTTTCTGCGGATTGCGCTGCGCTGACGACCGGTATCGGAAAACTCATGGCGATCGATGCAGCTTAAAGCCAGCGCTCGCGCATCAGGTCCATCATTTGCCGCGCTGCCATGCCGCGGTGGCTGTTGGCGTTTTTGACCTCGACCGGCAGCTCGGCAAAGGTCTTGCCGAAGGCCGGAATGAACATCACCGGATCGAAGCCGAAACCATTGCTGCCGCGCGGCTCCGCAGCGATCTCGCCGGTCACACGGCCGACCGCAATCAGGGGCTCGGGATCATCGGCAGAACGCACCGCCACCAGGGTGCTGACCAGCGCCGCACGCCGTTCGGTGATGCCGGCCATCTGCTCGAGCAGGGCACGCACATTGTTGTCATCACCCTTGGCATAACCGAACTGCGTCGCATAAAACGCGGTATCCACCCCCGGCAGGCCGCCAAAGGCATCGACGCACAGGCCGGCATCGTCGGCCAGCGCCGGCAGGCCGCCGGCCTGCGAGGCATGACGCGCCTTGGCCAGCGCGTTTTCGACAAAGGTGCGGAAGGGCTCCTCGGCTTCGGAGATGCCGAGCTCGGCCTGCTTGACCAGCGTCACCCCCAGCGGCGCCAGCATGGCCTGCAGCTCGGCCAGTTTGCCGGCGTTGTTGGATGCAAGGATGATTTTCATTAAAGTTGCCTCCAGCCCATGTCCGACATGGGCTGACAGCTATCAATTCGATAGCGATTGCTGCTGCAGGCTGACCAGCTCGCTGATGCCTTTTTCGGCCAGCTGCAGCAGCGCGTCCATTTCCTTGCGGGTGAACGCCACGCCTTCGGCGGTGCCCTGCACCTCGACATAGTGGCCGGCGCCGGTCATCACGACGTTCATGTCGGTGTCGCAGCCGGCGTCCTCGATGTACTCGAGGTCCAGCAGCGGCGTGCCCTGGACGATACCGACGGAAATCGCGGCCACATGGCCAAGGATGGGCGTTTCCTTGAGCTTGCCGTCGGCCAGCAGCTTGTTGACGGCGTCCTGCGCGGCGACAAACGCACCGGTGATGCTGGCGGTGCGGGTGCCGCCGTCGGCCTGGATCACGTCGCAATCGAGGTGGATGGTGCGTTCGCCGAGTTTTTTCAGGTCGAACACCGCGCGCATGGAACGGCCGATCAGGCGCTGGATTTCCTGCGTGCGGCCGCTTTGTTTGCCGCGCGCGGCTTCGCGGTCGCTGCGCGTGTGGGTGGCGCGCGGCAGCATGCCGTATTCGGCGGTGACCCAGCCTTCGCCACTGCCCTTTTTGTGACCCGGGACTTTTTCCTCGACTGAAGCCGTGCACAGCACCCTGGTGTTGCCGAACTCGATCAGCACCGAGCCTTCGGCGTAGGCGGTGTAGGCGCGGGTGATGCGCACGGGACGGAGCTGGTCGGCTGCACGGGCGCTGCTTCTTTCAAATGAACTCATGGCAAAAGGCTTTCTGGCGAGGCACGCCGGGACTGGGGAACGGTCAAATCAGGACGGGCGGCGCAGGCAGAAGCGCCCGGCCCAGGCGCTCAGACCTTTTTGGCGGCAGAGCGACGAATCGCCTCGTTGATCTCGGCAATCGAGCGTTCAATCGCCGCATCGTCGAGGTCTTCCACGCCGGTATCGAGCACGCCGGCCTGGATGGTCGATGCAAACACGCCGTCCATGATGCTGTCGGTCGAGACACCACGCGTCGATTCAAAAGCGTCCGGGGTTTCCCACTCCATGGCCAGCACGGTCACGTTGTCGCCATGTTCACCGCCGTTGCGCAGCGCATGCTCGACCATGTCGGGCACCGCGTCGGACACGCCGTTGGCGGCCATGTGGCGCACGATTTCGGCGTCGGTCAGGCTGCCCCACAGGCCGTCGGAGCACAACATCAGCTTGTCGCCCTGCTGCAGCACCACCGGGCCGGCGATATCGAACACCGGTTTGGACGGCGATCCGAGGCAGGTGAACAGGATGTTGCGGTTGATGCGTTCGAGCTTGATGACGCCGGCGTTTTGCTGCTCCAGGTAGGAGTGGTCGCGGGTGCGGGTCAGCAGCTCGCCATCACGCACCACGTACAGGCGCGAATCGCCGCAGTGGACCCAGGTCGCGCCGGTGCCCTGCAGGATCGCCGCGACCACGGTGGTGCGCGGCGTGTCCAGCATGCCTTTTTCGCTGGCATAACGGATGATCTGGTGATGCGCCGCCATCAGCGCAGAAGACAGGAACTCGGTGGTGTCCCGCACCATGGGCCGGGCTTCCTTCTGGTACAGCGCCGAGATGGTCTGCAGCGCCAGTTGCGCGGCCACCTCACCTTCCGGGTGGCCGCCCATGCCGTCAGCCAGCACAAACAGGCCCGACTCACGGGTGTAGCAATAACCCATCCGGTCTTCGTTTTTTTCGCGGCCGCCCTTGCGGCTGACCTGGAAGACGGAGAATTTCATTTGAACCTTGTCGCAAAGCCGGTGGCCTTGCGCGCGCTTTTCTTGGTGTCCGACACCATGTTGTCAAACTGCAGGCGCATCTTTTCGCCAACCGTCAGCTTGGTGTAGCGCCGTTCACCCTCGCGGCTGAGCTCTTTCTGCAAGGCAAAAACCGATTGCGGCCGTGACAGGGGATCGAGGGACATGCACCATTCAACCACCTCGATGAGGTTGTCCGAATAAACACCGCGCAAGCGGGACAGTGCAAGCGACAGACGGTCTTTCTCGAGACGCTGCGGCGCATCATTGGGCGGATAACCCTGCATGGTCGCGTAGATACAGGCGCCGATCGCGTAAATGTCGGTCCAGGGGCCCATGGAGGAGTCGCGCCGGTACATCTCGGGCGCGGCGAAGCCGGGTGTGTACATCGGCCGGATGAAGTTGCCTTCCTTG
The DNA here is from genome assembly GCA_013824015.1 of Polaromonas sp. Classification (GTDB taxonomy): domain Bacteria; phylum Pseudomonadota; class Gammaproteobacteria; order Burkholderiales; family Burkholderiaceae_C; genus Polaromonas. The sequence goes on along the minus strand of PNNC01000219.1, from coordinate 2,170 downwards.
CTCAGCACCTCGCGCGCGGCGCCGAAATCGATCATCACCGCCTTGTTGTCGTCGGTGATGAAGATGTTGGCCGGCTTGATGTCCAGGTGCAGCATCTTGTGCTGGTGCACGATGCGCAGCCCACGCAGGATCTCGTCGAACAGCGAACGGATGGTCGATTCGCGGAACACCTTCTGCTTTTTGAGTTCGCGCGCCGTGATGATGAAATCCTGCAGGGTGCCCCCCTCCAGGTAGTTCATCACCATGTACACGGTTTCGTTTTCGCGGAAGAAATTGAGCACACTCACCACGGAGGCGTGGGAGATCTGGGCCAGCGAACGCCCTTCCTCAAAAAAACTTTTCAGGCCCAGGCGATACAGCGAGAGTTTTTCAGGCTGCACCTGCGGCAGCAGCTCGCCGGGCGGCCGGCTGGCCAGGGAGGACGGCAGGTACTCCTTGATGGCGACCTGCTGACCCTCATTGTCAACAGCCAAGTAAACTACCCCAAACCCGCCGGCCGAGAGCTTGCGCACAACGCGATAGCCTCCAATGACGGTATCGGGTGGGAGTGGCGCTGGCTTGACCTTTGACATAATTCGGGATTAAAGCAAGGTGACGGGATCACCCCTCCTGTTGACTCTAAGAAAAGCGTATTACGAATGTCAGTTTACAGTATGACAGGCTATGCAGCCGTCCAGTCCACCCCCGCACACAGGGCCCCGGAAGCCGATTCAGGTTCCGGCAGCCACGCGCGCCTCGGTGTGGAAATACGCTCGGTCAACAGCCGCTTTCTGGACCTGGCCTTCCGCCTGCCCGACGAGCTGCGGCAGACCGAGCCCGCCCTGCGTGAGTTGCTGACCGGCAAACTCAAGCGCGGCAAGATCGAAATACGCGTCTCGCTCGAGGGAAATGCCGGCGCTGGCCTGAAAGCGCCGGCCAGCGCCACCCTGCAGCGCCTGGGGTCCATGGAGGACACGGTGCGCTCCTGGCTGCCCGGAGCGGCGGCGCTCAGCGTCGCCGACATCCTGCGCATGGCGGCCGGGGAAGACAAGTCCACCATTGACTACAGCGACGAGCTGCTCAAACTCGCCAAAAAGGCCCTGAAAGACCTGCTGTCCGCCCGTGAGCGTGAGGGCGCGCGGCTGGCGCAGATGCTGCTGGAGCGTACCGCCCAGTTGCGGGCGCTGGCGGCCTCGGCCACGCCCATGGTGCCCAAGCTGGTCGAGCAGCAGAAAAACCGCTTCATGGAGCGCTGGAAAGAGGCCATGGCCCTGACCGACGGGACCACCCTGCCCGAAGCGGCGCAGGACCGGGCCCTGCTGGAAGCCACCTCGTTTGCCATCCGCATCGACGTGGCCGAAGAGATCATGCGTCTGAGCTCCCACCTCGAAGAAATCGACCGCCTGCTGACAGCCGGTGGTGAAGTCGGCAAGCGCCTGGACTTCCTGATCCAGGAACTGCATCGCGAAGCCAATACCCTGGGTTCCAAATCCGGCTCCCTGGAGCTGACCCATGTGTCGGTGGACATGAAGGTGCTGATCGAGCAGATCCGCGAGCAGGTCCAGAACATCGAGTAGCCTGCCAGCGCAGCACATCCTGAAAAACCAGTCACAACACCTATGGATTACCCCGGAAACCTGTTTGTCGTCGCCGCCCCCAGTGGCGCCGGAAAGTCCAGCCTGGTCAAGGCGCTGATGGAACTGGACGCCCGGGTGCAGCCCGCGGTGTCGCACACCACCCGGGCACCCCGAGGCCAGGAAAAACACGGCCGCGAGTATTTCTTCATTTCCTCGGAAGAGTTCGACGGCATGGTGCTGCGCGACTCCTTCCTTGAATGGGCCCATGTTCACGGCCAGCGTTATGGCACCTCGCGGCAGACCATCGAGGAACGTGTGGCGACCGGCGCCGACGTCATCCTCGAAATCGACTTCCAGGGCGCCATCAACATCAAGCGTATCTTTGCCAACGCGGTGCTGATCTTCATCCTGCCGCCGAGCTGGGACGAACTGCGTTCGCGGCTGGAGCGGCGCGGCGAGGATGCCCCCGACGTGATCGAACTGCGCCTGCAAAATGCCGCCGTCGAGATGGCGCAGGCCCGGGAATTCGACTTCGTTATAATCAACGAGTTATTTGAACGAGCCGTTTTCGACCTGAAAACCATTGTTCATGCCCAACGGCTCAAGTTTGCAGC
>PNNC01000113.1 GCA_013824015.1 Polaromonas sp. | reverse complement strand
GAAGGCGTCCCAGCCCATGGGCATCAACACGTTGTAGCCCTTCATGCGCAGGTAGCGCGTGAGCATGTCGTTGATCGTGTAGTTGCGCACATGGCCCATGTGCAGCTTGCCGCTGGGGTAGGGCAGCATGGAGCAGGCGTAGTACTTCTTTCTGGACGCGTCTTCGGTGACGCGGTAGGCATCTGTCGCGTTCCAGTGGCTTTGCGCGCTGCGCTCAACGTCGAGGTGGCTGTATTTTTCTTGCATGGCTGGCTCGCCCGCCGGTTTCACCGGGCAGGGCGCACGATACTTTCGGACGGTTAAAAGGCCTGGAAAACGCCGACGCGGGCCGGGCGTGTTCCGGATACTCGAATTGCGGATTCGTGACGATTTTACGGGCGCGCCGCAGGCGGGGCATCGGCGACAAAACCAATGCGGTTCAGGCCGGCTTTTTGCGCGATGCCCATCACCTCGACGATGCGGCCGTAAGGCACGGCCTGGTCGGCGCGCAACTGCACCTCGGTGTCGGGATTGCGGGCGGCGCTTTGCCGGAGACTTTGCGCCATCTGGTCGGCGGACACCGGCTGCTCGTTCAGGAAGGCCTGCCCGCTTTTGTCGACCACCAGGGTCACAAACTGCGGCACATCCCCGGGCTGGGCGGCGTCACTGCGCGGCAGGTCGAGCCGGATCGAGCTGGCCAGCAGCGGGGCGGTGATGATGAAGATCACCACCAGCACCAGCATCACATCGACCAGCGGCGTGACATTGATCTCGCTCATGGGCTGGGCGGCGGGTGTGCGTTCAAGGCGGCCAAAAGCCATCTCAACTCACTTCGACAATGTCGAACGAGCGCGTCTGCGGTGACCCGCCGGGACTCAGCAGCAACTCGCGCAAATCGTAGGCAAAACCCTCGAGCTCGGCCTCGATGCGGCTGATGTTGCGCCCGAAGATGTTGTACGCCAGCACCGCCGGGATCGCCACTGCCAGGCCGGCCGCGGTCATGATCAGCGCCTCGCCGACCGGGCCGGACACCTTGTCGATGGTGATCTGGCCGGCGACGGCGATGCCTACCAGCGCATGGTAAATGCCCCAGACCGTGCCCAGCAGGCCGACAAAGGGCGCGGTGGAGCCGACGGTGGCCAGCAGCACCTGGCCGTACTGGAGCTTGTGCAGCACCACATGCAAGGCATCGCGCAGCACACGGGTCAGTTGCTGGGAGCGGTCGCCGGCCGCGGCCAGCGTGCCGGGGGCCTGCAAGCCAGTGGCGGCGATCAGGGGCAGGACCAGCGCCTCGCGGTCGAAGGCCGCCACCTTGTGCTGCGCATCGGCCATCGCGGACGACTGCCAGAACGCCGCGGTGCTGCGGGCCACATCGCCGCTGGCGCGCCGGAGCAGCCAGGCTTTCCAAACGATCACCACCCAGCTGGCCACCGACATGAGCAGCAGCAGTGCCGCCACCAGGCCGGTCACGGCGTCGCCCTGGGTGATCAGCGCGAGCACGTTCATCAGCGCATCACTTCAGATTCAGTACATCGAACATGTCGTACAGGCCGGCCGGCCGGCCGGCCAGAAAACGCGCGGCGCGCAGGCTGCCCTGGGCGTAGGTGGCGCGGCTGGACGATTTGTGGGTGATTTCAATACGTTCGCCGGTGCCGGCAAACAGCACGGTGTGGTCGCCGACGATGTCGCCGCCACGGATGGTGGCAAAACCGATGGAGGAGGGGTCGCGCTCCCCGGTCACGCCTTCGCGGGCATACACCGCGCAGTCCTTGAGGTCGCGGCCCAGCGCGCCGGCAATCACCTCGCCCATCTTGAGCGCGGTGCCGGACGGTGCGTCGACCTTGTGGCGGTGGTGGGCTTCGATGATCTCGATGTCATAGCCGGTGTTCAGGGCTTTGGCGGCCATCTCCAGCAGCTTGAGCGTGACGTTGACGCCGACACTCATGTTGGGCGCCATCACGATGGCGATGTCTTTGGCGGCAGCGGCGATTTCTGCCTTCTGTGCGTCGGAAAAGCCGGTGGTGCCGATGACCAGCTTGACGCCGAGTTCACGGCATTTGGCGACATGCGCCATCGTGCCTTCCGGCCGGGTGAAATCGATCAGCACCTGGGAACCGGCCAGACCGGCGGTCAGGTCGGCGGTGATGGTCACGCCGCTGCTGTGGCCGAGAAACGCGGCGGCGTCCTTGCCCAGGCCGGCACTCGCGGGCACGTCCAGGGCGCCCGTCAGCTGGCAATCGCCGCTGGCGCGAACCGCTTCGACCAGCATCTGGCCCATGCGGCCGCCGGCGCCGGCGACGGCAATCCGGTGAGGGGATGCGCTGCTGGCGGGGCTCGGGGCGCTCACCGTGCCGGGCTTTCCAGTGGCGGGTAGCTGGCGCTCGGCGGCGCCATCGGGGCCGGTGGCGTTGCAGGCGCAATGCTGGAGGGAGCCGATTTCTTCTCGGCGGCCTTGAGCTGCTCGTCGCTCAACTCCAGCACGGGCACCTTGCCCAGCTTGCGGCGGGAGTCGAGCCGGGAAACAAACTCCGTCTCGCTGGGCATGGCGTCGCCCTCGAAACGCTCCAGCACATCATTCTTGAAAAATACGGTGAGCTTGAGCGCCTGCGGCTCGGTGTTTTGCCGCTTCAGCGTAAACACATAGTCCCAGCGGTCGGCGTGGAACACGCTGGCCAGCAGCGGGGTGCCCAGCACGTCGCGCACCTGCACCCGGGGCATGCCGGGCTTGAGCAGTTCGACCTGCTCCTTGGACACGAAGTTGCCCTGGACGATTTCTATCTTGTAGGGCGTGATCCAGTTGACCGGATTGATCTTGCTGTCGCCGAGACCGCTGGTCATGCTCTTCACGCTGCTGCATGCGCTCAGCACAACACACGCCAGGACGGTAAGAGCGGTTTGGATGCCGTGACGATTTTTTGCAGACATGGATTGGGGTGTAGCGATATGATTGATCATTGTAGCGGCAGGGTGTTCACCTCCCATGGGCTCCCGCCAGCCCCCGCTGGCCAGCGCCATACAGCCTGGACCGGACCGTTTTGCACACCTTTCCCCGGGATACCGCCATGAGCAACATCGACGAACTCAAAAACACCGGCCTGAAAGCGACCCTGCCCCGTCTGAAAATCCTGGAAATTTTCCAGGCTGGCAAGCAGCGCCACATGACGGCGGAGGATGTTTTCCGGGTGCTGCTGGAAGACCGGTCCGACATCGGGCTGGCCACGGTGTACCGCGTGTTGACCCAGTTCGAGCAGGCGGGCCTGCTCAACCGGAGCAATTTCGAGTCCGGCAAGGCGGTCTACGAAATCAACGAAGGCCAGCACCACGACCACCTGGTCTGCCTCGACTGCGGCAAGGTTGAGGAGTTTTACGACGCCGAGATCGAAAAACGCCAGCACGCGGTTGCGAAGGCCAAGGGTTTTGCCATAGCCGACCACTCGCTGTCGATGTATGCGAACTGCACCAAGGACAAGTGCCCAAACCGCCCGAGCTCACCGCGGCATCACAACTAGAGCCGGGCCCGCCTGAACGGCGTTTGGCGCTGAATTCCAGATAAAAACGGACCCCCGCCCATAAACAGCATGGGCTGTCAGCTATCTATTTGATAGCGGGTCGTGAGCCGCTAACCGCCGCGTTCCATGGCCTGGCGGTGCCGCTCGACAAATTCCTGGTAGGTGTCGATGCCGCGCAACTGAAGAATGACGTTGCGCACGGCGGCTTCCACCAGCACCGCGATGTTGCGGCCAGCCACGACCTGGATCACCACCTTGCGCACCGGGATGCCGAGCACGTCCTGCGTCAGCGGTTCATAGGGGATGCGTTCGTATTCGCGCTCCAGCGTCTCGCGCCGGACCAGGTGCACGATCAGCTTGAGCCGCATCTTGCGGCGTACCGCGGTCTCGCCAAAAATCGCCTTGATGTCGAGCAGGCCGATTCCGCGCACCTCCAGCAGGTTCTGCAGCAGCTCCGGGCAGCGGCCCTCTATGGTGGTCTGGTTGATGCGGTACAAGTCCACGGCATCATCGGCCACCAGACCGTGACCGCGCGAGATCAGCTCCAGGCCGAGTTCGCTTTTTCCGAGGCCGGACTCGCCGGTGATCATCAGGCCCACGCCCAGAATGTCCATGAACACGCCATGCATGGAGGTGCGGTCGGCAAAATGTTTGGACAGGTAGGCGCGCAACACGTCGATCACAAACGCCGCAGATTCCCTGGTCGCAAACATCGGGATCTGCGCGCGTTCGCACATTGACAGCAGGGTGTCGGGCGCGACCTGGCCGTCGGCAATGATCAGCACCGGCGGCTCCAGCGTGACGATGCGCGAAATGCGGCGCGCGCAGTCTTCGGGGCTGCCGTCGCTCAGGTAGGCGACTTCGCGTTCGCCGAGCAACTGCACGCGGTAGGGATGGATGTAGTTGAGGTAACCGACCAGATCGGCGCCGGAGCGCGCAGCGCGAACCGCCACCTCGTCAAAACGTCGCTCTGACGCGCCGAGGCCGGCCACCCACTCCCACTTGAGGGACGCGCGGTGGTCCTCGAACAGCACATCGGCGCTGACAACGGTGGGTTTCATGGCCCGACCGCTCCCGCGCCTGCGCAAACAACCGGGGTCATGAAATCAGGGGCTGACAGCGTGGCTGGACTGCCAGGAGGCAATCAGCTGGTGCAGGGCGGCAGCATCGGTGCTGGTTTTCAGCTGTTCGCGCAGCGCGCTGTCGCTGAGCAGCTCGGCGATTTCGGAGAGGATTTCCAGGTGTTTCTGGGTCGCCGCCTCGGGCACCAGCAGGAAAATCAGCAAGGCGACCGCCTGCTCGTCGGGCGCATCGAAACCGATAGGCGCCTGCAGCTGGAACACCGCCGCCATCGGCGCCTTCAGGCCCTTGATGCGGCCATGGGGGATGGCCACACCGTGACCCAGGCCGGTCGAGCCGAGGCGCTCACGGGCGAACAGGCTGTCGGTGATCAGGGCACGGTTCAGGCCGTGCTGGTTTTCGAACAGCAGGCCGGCTTCTTCAAAAGCACGCTTCTTGCTGGTGGCTTCGACACGAACCAGCACCTGGGTAGAAGGCAAAATTTGCGAAAGACGGTTCATAACGATCTTTTAGTCGCCGAATTATGCACTTTCATAAGCATGGATACCATGCAGCGCACAAAAAAGCCGCCTGAGGGCACAGGCGGCCTCTGGTGGGTATCAAACCCTGCCGCCGTAGCGGCTGACAAGGCCTTCAGGCCTGGCGCTTGGCGGCAACGTGGTGATGATCCTGGGTTTTGGTCTTGTAGCGGCCCACCTGGCGGTCCAGTTTGTCGGCGAGCTCGTCGACCGCGGCATACAGATCAGCGTGGGAGCTTTCGGCAAACAGGTCGCGCCCCTTGACGTGAACATTACATTCGGCCTTCTGGCGGCGTTCCTTTTCCTTCATGTTGTCGATGGTCAACAGGACTTTGACATCGACCACCTGGTCGAAGTGCCGGGTGATCCTGTCCATCTTGCTGGTCACATAGCCGCGCAGGGCGGGGGTAACTTCAAGATGGTGGCCGCTGATCGTCAAATTCATAAAGAGACTCCTTTTCCATGGCTGGATGAGGGTTAAAAACGCCGCTTTGCCCCTTTGGTGCATCGCGGCGGACGGACAACGCTCTTGGTTTCACTATGCGCGCTAAGCCCGGCAAACGCAATCCTGCGCTGCAACAAAAAATGAAACCGACTGAAAGAGGCCTTGACCGCCGCCCGGCCCGGCAGCCACCGGGCGCGCAGGGGCCGAAACCGGCGGCGCGACGCCTGGTTGCCCGACACGGCGCGCTGCCCTGGGGACGAGCGAGCCCTTACATCGTTGGTGGCCACCGCTCAGGGAAGCTGCCTTCCAGGCCCGCGCGGGGTCGTCGGTGGTGGAGGAAAAATGCCGGGCCGGTGCCATAATCACGCCATCCTGATAACGGAGAAATCCTTGGAAAGCAGCCCCAGTCGCTAGCTTTCAACGCCGCTGACTGTTGTTGCCGGGGTTGAAAGCGATGCCATCCTCCGCAACCCCCGCCGAAGCGCCCGCCTGATGCCCGGTGCCGGCGCCCCCGACCGATTGGGAGCCAGTTTTGCTCAATATTTTCACGCTCGCCAACGGACGCCTGTTCCAGGAAGAGATCGAATCACTGGAGGAGTTGTCCCGGTTCCAGCCGATCTGGGTGGACCTCGAGTCACCGACGCTGGAAGAAAAACGCTGGATCAAGCAGTACTACGGCCTGTCGATTCCCGAAGACGTGATGGACGAGGACATCGAGGAGTCCGCGCGCTTTTACGAGGAAGACAACGGCGAGCTGCACATCCGTTCCGACTTCCTGATTGCCGACGACGAAGAACCCCGCACGGTACGTGTCGCTTTCATCCTGAACCTGGTCAATGACAACCTCAAGAGCAAGGGCGTCCTGTTTTCGATCCACGATGAGGACGTGCCGGTATTCCGCCTGCTGCGCATGCGCGCGCGCCGGGCGCCGGGGCTGATCGAAGACGCCAAGGAAGTGCTGCTCAAGCTGTTCGACGCCGACGCTGAATATTCGGCCGACACCCTAGAGGGCATCTATATCGACCTTGAAAAGGTCAGCACCAAGGTGTTGTCCGGTGATGTGACCGACGTGATGGCCGGCGAGGTGCTGGGCGCCATCGCGCGCCACGAGGACCTGAGCGGACGCATCCGCCGCAACGTGATGGACACGCGCCGCGCTGTCAGCTTCATGATGCGCAGCAAGATGCTCAATGCCGAGCAGTTCGAGGAGGCGCGCCAGATCCTGCGCGACATCGACTCGCTGGACTCCCACACCGCCTTCCTGTTCGACAAGATCAACTTCCTGATGGACGCCACTGTGGGTTTCATCAACATCAACCAGAACAAGATCATCAAGATTTTCTCGGTGGCCAGCGTCGCGCTGCTGCCGCCCACGCTGATTGCCAGTGTGTACGGCATGAACTTCAAGCTGATGCCCGAGCTCGACTGGGCGCTGGGTTACCCGTACGCGCTGCTGCTGATGGCCGCCAGTGCGGTGGTGCCGATGTGGTACTTCAGGAAGCGGGGCTGGTTGAAATAGGCGTTGCGGCCCACGCGGCCCAATCCGTGAGCGCGGCATCTTGTCCAGTGCATGCTGGCGTTCGCATCACGCTGCTTTCCCGGTTCGCTGTTGACAGTAGGAGCGACTCCCCACTCCCACCCCTAACCCCTCCCTCGCCCCGCTGGGCGATGGAGGCGGACTTCATGTGGCCACGTGCGCTGCGCTCGCGAGCAAACATGACTGCCGCTTGGGATTCCCGTGCATGAAGCGCTTCGCGCTTCATGCACTCCGGATTTTTGTCTCTGGCATTTGGTTTTGTCCCCCACCCGTCGGGCTGGGCCGAGGAGCGCAGCCGAAAACGGATCAGGGCGAGCGATTGTCTGAGCCGAAGGCGAGTTCGAGCTCGACCCCGTTTTCGGCGAGCACCGGAGGTTGCCCGTAGCGAAGCGCAGGGACCCAGACCATCGGGTCGCTTTCTCTTTGCTTACTTTCTCTTGGCGAAGCAAGAGAAAGTGAGTCGCCCGCCGGGGCGAGACCCGGCTTGTCGGAAGCACTGCACGGTTGGCTCGCCGCGCAGCCGCCACCGCCTAGACCGGCAATCCCCGGAATTTGAGCGCCGCTTGCCGGATCACTTCGGCCAGCAGGTTTTCCTTGCCCTGCAACTCCCGCAACCAGCGCGCATCATTGTTCGACAGCTCGACACTGCTGCGCAGCAGGTGGATGCCGCTGCCGGCGCCCAGCGGTCCCGCATGCGGGCCGATTTTGTCCATGGTCATCAGGATGTGGTCGCGCAGCGCCATGTGTTCGCCGGTGGCCGGATCCACATAAACCGCCTCCAGCCCGAAACGGCAGGCCTGGAAACGGTTGTAGGTGTAGACCAGGTAGTCGTCTTCGGTCGGTGTGAAGGGCTGGTCGTTCATGAACCAGGCGGCCAGCGATTGCACATAACCCGACAGCGCGGCGGCGCGGCCCACCGTCAAGGGGGTGTCGAACACGCGGATCTCGATGGTGCCGAACTCCGGCTTGGGCCGGATGTCCCAGTAAAAATCCTTCATGCTCCGGACCACCCCGGTGCGCGTCATCTTTTCGAAGTACACGGTGAAGTCGTCCCAGGTCAGGGCCAGCGGCGCGCGGCCCGACAGCGGAAAGGCAAACACGGAATTCAGGCGGGCCGAATCGAAGGCCGTGTCCTGCCCCTGCACATAGGGGCTGGAGGCCGACAGCGCAATGAAGTGCGGGATATAGCGCGACATGCGGTGCAGGGTCAGCAAGGCGGTGTCGGCATCCGGGCAGCCCACATGCACATGCTGGCCAAAAATCGTGAACTGCTTGGACAGGTAACCATACAGTTCGGACAGTTCGCGAAAACGCGGCTTGTCGTAGATGCGGCGTTCGTGCCACTGCTGGAAGGGGTGGGTGCCGCCGCCGACGATGGCGATGTTGAGCTTGTCGGCGCTTTTGACCAGTGCATCGCGAATCTGCGTGAGTTGTCCCAGCACCTCCGACGAGGACTGGCACACCCCGGTGGACACCTCGATCATGCTGGAGGTCATTTCCGGCACGACGCTGCCCGGCAGGGGAATTTTTTCCATCAGGCGCAGCATGTCTTCGGCATACGGCGCCAGGTCATAGTCGTGCGTGTTGACCAGTTGCAGCTCGAGTTCGACGCCCAGCGACAGCGCTTCCGATTTCTGGAAAGGTTCCAGGCCGCCCGGGGCCAAAGGTGTGGCGGTGTGTTTACTCACGGAGGTCTCCTGCGGAAGAGTTGTTGAAAGGACGCGGTGACCAGCGCCTGGAGCTCTCACCCGCACGGTAAATGGCGAAGGTGGCCAGGATGGCGCCCAGCACTTCCATCAGCAGAATCGCCGGCAGGGCGATGCTGGCGATGCGTGGCCCGAGCGAAGCCGATGCGGCGACAAACTGCGAGACCAGCAGCAGGGCAACAGACGACATCGGCGACATCGCGCAGCCGACCCACAGGGCCTGTCGCCAGCTTGCGCCGCTGCCTACATTGCCCAGCGCCACACCGGTGATCTTGGCCAGGGCGCGCGCCGCGACCAGCGCCAGCACCAACCCTGCGACCGGGCCGCTCCAGTCGGCCTGCGCGGCCACCACGGACACCAGCACGAACATCAGCATGGTCAGCATCGCCGATGCCGTGCCCATTTGACGCGGCCAGGACCAGGGGCGGGGGTTCAGCTGCTTGAGCAGCATGCCGCCCAGCAGGGCCGCCAGCGGCGCGGAGCCGCCGAAGTGCGCCGCCAGCGCGGCGCCGGCGGCGATCAGGGCCAGCAGCAATATGGCGGTGTTCTCGCTGGTCGGGCTCATCACGCGCAGTGCGGAGCGCAGTGCCAGCGCCAGGCCGGCGCCCACCGCGACCGACAGGCCGAGCACCACAGCCACCGGGTAAAAGGTGTCGGTCAGGCTTTGCTCGCCGCGCCCCATCATGCCGGCATGCGCGCTGCAAAGTGTCAGCGCATAGAGGGTGCTGAGGGTGGACAGCACCATCGCCCGCTCGGTCACCGGCCCGGATGCGCGGGTGTCCATGATCACGCGCGACAGCACGGCCGGCGAAGCGGCCATGGCCAGCAGGGCCAGCGGCTCGGCCACGGCTTCGCGCATGCCAAAGAAGGTCAGCGCCCAGTACACGAAGAAAAAAGTCAGCGTTGATTCGGCCAGGCTTTGCACCAGCACCATGGGGTTGTGCCGGAACCAGCGCAGCGGAATCCGGCCACCCGCTTCGAACAGCACCACGGCAACGCCCAGTTCAAGCAGGAACAGGCCGGTGCCCTGCAGCGGCCAGACCGCGCCGCTGAAGCCGGCCAGGCCGGCAAAGCCACCGACCACGGAATAACCCACGACCTTGGGGATGCCGGCGAAACGTTGCACCAGATGCCCGGTGAGCGCGGCCACCGCCAGCAGGATGGACCATTGCACTGTGGGAAGGCCGGCAGAGGGTTTGATCCATTCGGCCCAGATGGCCATGATTTCATTCATGGATGGGTGTCTCCGTAGTTATGGTGAGGACGGATGCAGACGCGCAGCGGGGCTGGGCGCGTGCTCGATGGGACAGGCCGTGATGCGGCCCGGGAGGCCGGTACAGGTGCGACAACAACGGCGACAGGAAAGCGTCGTTGAATTTACAACACCTGACGCAGGACGCTTGTAGGACAAACGCGCCGATCAGTCCATGGGGCTTGACCGGCGGACCGGGATCAGCCAGGCACAAAAAAACTGGAGGGTTTGCTGCGCCAGCGCGCCCAGATGGCCGAGCGGATGCGCGCGCGGTCCACGCCGCTGACATTGTGTGCCTGCAGCGCCAGCCGGAAGGCCAGGTAAAAACTGACGCCGAGGTTGAGCGCGCCTATCAGCGGAATGGCCGCCACGCACCACCACAGCGCCGGCAGACGCAGCGCATCCCAGCCAAGCGCCGCTGCGGCTGCCGCGAGCTGCCCCGCCGACAGCGTGACGTGGCGAACCTCCAGCTCCAGCCCGAAAAACCCGGTCATCGGTGGAATCAGCCCGAGCATGAAGCCCAGGGCGATGTTGGAGGTGAAGCCCGAGATGTTGTCGTGCATGAAGGCGGACCAGCGCCGGGCGCGGGCTACACCGAGCACGCGCGTGATGCGCGGGTTGTAGCGCATCGCCGAGGCCAGGCGGTACAGCACAAACCAGTTCTCGACCCAGCCGCCGATGATGCTCGCCGTAAACAGCACGGCCCCGGTGAAGGCGGCCCACAGCAGGGTCGGGCCGAGCAGGCTGAGTGTTTGCAGCACATGCGCGGCCTCCCTGGCATCGATCATCGGATGGCCCAGGCCGAACTGGATGCCCACGCTGATCAGTATCACCACAGGCACCACCATCAGCACGTTGCCCAGCACGGCAGCCACCTGCGAGCGCACCAGGTGCGTCACTTCGTCGACAAATTCCCCGACGGCTTCCGTGGAGCGCAGGTCCTTGAGCTTGGCGGCCAGGGCTGGCGCGGTCATGGCGGGCTGCTTGGTTGCCAGGGTGAAATGCAAAAGCTGGATCAGCACGAAACTGGTGGCATACACCAGGCTGGCCACAAAGCCGCTCCAGAAAGCCGACAGCGCCAGCGCCACCACCATGAACTTCAGCAGGACGGTGCCGGCCGTCAGCGCCCCTCCGCCCGCGGCCTTGCCGAGCATCTGCACATAGGCGGCGCGATCGCGCGTGATGTAGTGCTCGCCGGTCTCGGCGCCACGCTCTGCCACTTTTGCGGCCAGCAGCGTCGAGTTCGCCGCCACCAGTGCGCGTATGCTGCGCCTTTCCTCGGCCAGCAGCACCAGGCGCGCCAGCAACTGCATGGCGCTGCCGGCGGGTTTGTCGGACAGCAGGCAGTCCAGCAGTTCGCGGATCCGCAGGATACGCTCGCGCAACTGGCGCAGGCGAAACACCAGGCCGACGGAGATGCCGTGTTCGTCGAGATGCGCATAAATCGACGAGGCCGCGCTGCGACAGGCCTCCAGCCGGCTTTTGAACTGGTCCAGCGCAAGATGCAGTGCGCCGCTGTCCGGCCCGTGCGACAGCAGCGCGCTGCGCAAGGCATCCAGGTCGCCGGCCAGACCGTGAAAAGGCCGGGCCTGCAAGGTCTGCGGACTCATGCGCAAACGCAGCTCCGGGGAAAAACCGGTGGCCACCACCTGGCTGGTGCAATAGGTGAGCGCTTCCATCAACACCGCCTGCCAGTCCTGCAGCAGCGTGTTGCCGGCGTGCTGCGGCTCCGGGTCGGCGGCGGCTTCGCCATCGTCCGGCGGCGTGGTGTTCAGCAGCAGGCCCAGGCGGGCCAGGCTGTCCTCGTCGATCAGCTTGAGCCAGCGGGCGTCAAACGGCGTGGGAAACAGCAGCATGAACAATTCGGCGGCGTGGGTGGTTTCGGGTGTGCCCGGCAGAAGCTTGTAGCGCAGCCTTTCGCCCAGTTCGCTCAGGAATGCCGCGCGCGGCGCAAACCCGAAATCGGCAAGCAGCGGGGTGGCATCAACCGTCGCCACCAGCGTGCGCCACCACTGGTGCAGCCTGGCCTGAAAGCCGGGCCGGGCCTGCGCGGCATCCAGAAAAAGCCGCAATCGCGCCACCGCGGCCTGGGGATTGTTGTCCTTGCCCCGAATCCAGTCCAGCAGGGCAATCAGCCAGAGGTGACGGCCGGCCAGCCCGGCTTTGGGCTCCAGCAGGTCCAGCAACTCGGTCAGGGTAGACATGCGCCTGGGAGTCAGTGCAGGACCCTGCCGGCGCCGGCCGTGCCGGCCCCGTCGCCCGCGTCGAGCACGAACATCGGGATGGCGGCTTCGAAGCGCTCGCCGTCTTCGGCCACAAAAAAGTAGCTGCCGTGCATGGTGCCGCTGGGCGTGCGCAGGCGCGATCCGCTGCTGTACTGGAAGGACTCGCCGGGCTTGAGCAGCGGCTGGTGACCCACCACGCCCAGGCCCTTGACTTCCTCGGTGTGGCCGCGAGCGTCACTGATGACCCAATGACGCGAGATCAGCTGCGCCGCGACTTCGCCGGTATTGGTGATGGTGACGGTGTAGGCAAAGCCGTACACCTCGTCTTCAGGGGCCGACTGCTCGGGCAGGTAGTGCGGCACGACGTCGCAGGAACATTGGTATTTCGGCATGGCTTCAAAATAAGTGGTGCCCATGTTACCCGGCCTGATCGGTGCCTGCCTGTGCAAGCCCGCTGCTTGCTGCGACAATCCGGGCATGAGCCAAACCAAGCCGCCGGTCTACCGGATTGCCCCCTCCCTGTTGTCGGCCGATTTCGCACGGCTGGGTGAAGAACTCCAGACCGTGATAGCCGCCGGTGCGGACTGGATCCATTTCGACGTGATGGACAACCACTATGTGCCCAACCTGACCTTCGGGCCGATGATCTGCAGCGCGCTCAAGCCCCACGCCAAAAGGGCCGACGGCACCGCTGTCCCCATCGATGTGCATCTGATGGTGCAGCCGGTCGATGCGCTGGCCGCGGCTTTTGCCGACGCGGGCGCCGACCTGATCAGTTTTCACCCCGATGCCTCCGGCCATGTGCATCGCAGCGTGCAGGCGATCAAGGCCAGCGGCTGCAAGGCCGGGCTGGTGTTCAACCCGGCGGCGCCGCTGGATGTGCTGGACTGGGTGATCGAGGATCTTGACCTGATCCTGATCATGAGCGTCAATCCGGGCTTTGGCGGCCAGGGCTTCATCGACTCGGCCTTGCGCAAGATCGAGCAGGCCCGCAAGCGTATTGACGCTTCGGGCAAGGACATCCGCCTGGAAGTGGATGGGGGCATCAAGCTCGACAACATTGCGCGCGTGGCCGCTGCCGGCGCCGACACCTTTGTGGCGGGCAGCGCCATTTTTGGCAAGCCGGACTACCGTGCGGTGATCGCCGGAATGCGGGCGGCGCTGGCGAAGTAGGGCGGTGGCGCGGCGGCGCCCGGTTGTTTTTTAAGGGGACATGGCGCATGGACGCGACGGCTGGCGGGACGGACACGATGGCGCCGGTGCAGGCCGGCACCGCCATGGCCCCCCGCCCGCGCATCCTGGTGATCGAGGACAGCGAGGACATCCGCTATCTGCTGGAAGCCTTGCTGCGCGAGCGTTATGAGGTGATGCTGGCGGCCGCCGGTGATGCCGGTCTGGCGCTGGCAGTGTCCGCGCAGCGGCCCGACATCATCCTGCTGGACGTGATGATGCCGGACATGGACGGTTACGAGGTGCTCCAGCGGCTGGGACGCGATACCCGGACCGCCGACATCCCGGTGATTTTCCTGACGGCCCTGGGCAGTGTCGAGGAGGAGCACCGCGGCCTGGACCTCGGCGCCACCGACTATGTGACCAAGCCCATCAGCCCGCCGGTGCTGCTGGCGCGCCTGAAGCTCCATCTGGAGCGCAGTGCCTATGCACGCCGGCTCAAGGACCTGGCCCAGCAGCTTTCGCGTTACCTGGCGCCGCAGGTCTACCAGTCCCTGTTTGAAGGTTCGCGCCAGGCCGAAATCCGCACGCAGCGCAAGAAGCTGACCGTCTTTTTTTCGGACATCAAGAACTTCACCGCGTCCACCGCCAAATGGCAGCCCGAAGAGGTGACCCTGCTGCTGAACAGCTATTTCACGGAGATGTCGGCGATTGCGGCAGAGTACGGCGCAACGCTGGACAAATTTGTGGGTGACGCCATCGTGATTTTTTTTGGCGATCCACAAACGCTCGGGGTGCGCGAGGATGCACTGCAGTGCGTGAGGATGGCCATCGCGATGCAAAAGCGCATGGATGCGCTGCGTCAGCGCTGGCGCGGCATGGGCATCAACAAGACCTTCGAAATACGCATAGGCATCAACTCGGGTTTTTGCGACGTCGGCAACTTCGGCAGCGAGCTGCGCATGGAGTACACCATCATCGGCCGCGAGGTCAATCTTGCTGCGCGGCTGGAGCAGGCCGCCGAGCCCGGGGAAATCCTGATCTCCAGCGAAACCCATGCGCTGGTGCAAGGTGAAATCGGCGCCGATGCCCGCGACCCCGTGATGGCCAAGGGGTTTTCCGAACCGATCCCTGTGTATGCGGTGCATACCGGCGCCGCAGAATCGCGCAGCGCAGCCGCCATCCACTGCGACCGGCCCGGGTTGCGGGTGGACATCGACCTGGACCGCGTCAGCGCGGCGGATCGTGCGGAGACCGCTGCCGCCCTGCGCCAGATGCTGGAGGCACTGGAAGCGCCGCCGCAGGCGGAATCGGTGCCGCCGGCAACAGCCGCCGACCACGTCCTGCAGGGCGCCGCAGCCAGCGATGGGCCGGAGCCGGCCTGGCCCGAGGCGCTGGCCGGACTGGATCTGGCGCTGGGGCTGCGGCGTGCCATGGGCATGAAGCCGCTGTACATGTCCCTGCTGGGCCGTTACCGCGACGGTCGCCGCGACACGCCGGCCCAGGTCCGGCAGGCTCTCGACGCCGGCGACATAAAAACAGCGGAACTGCTGAGCCACTCGCTGCGCGGGGTATCCGCGCAGATAGGCGCAACGCGGGTGCCGGACGATGCGCAGGCGCTTGAGCAGGCCATCCATGAGGGCCATCCGCGCGCCAGCCTGGACGTCCTGCTGGCGCGCCTTGAAAGCTCGCTCGGGGAATTGGTGGCGGCGCTGGATGCGGGTTTGCCGCCGGAGCCGGTCCGCCCATGAACCGCCTGCGCTGCGCAAACCCGGTGTCGCCGCCAGAGGTGTATCTTCCGTGTACCGACCACCGCGTGCGCCTGATGATCCAGATTTACCCGCCTGCCGACCTGCGACGGTCGCTACCAACATGAAGCTGCCCTTTCGCGCGACCATCAGCTTTGCCCTGGGTGCCGGCCTGCTGCTGATTTTCCTCAGCATTGCCACGTCGTATTCGACCATCAATTACCTGACCCGTGATGCGGGGCGGGAGGCGCAGACGCAGGAAACCATCATCCTGCTGGAGCGGCTGGTGTCCCGGTTCAAGACCGCCGAGTCCCTGCAGCGGCGTTATCTGCTGACCGCCACGGCCGGCGACCTCGACGAGTACAAGCAGGCGCGTGAGCGGATGCAGCAGGCGCTGATGGGGGTGCTGACCGCGCAGGGGCCGGGCAGCACGGCCGGCGATGTGCGCACGCTCGAAAACCTGATTGCCCAGCGGGTGGAGCGGATGGAGCAGACCGTGGCCATGCGCCAGCAGTCCGGGCTGGAAGCCGCCATCGCCCTGATGGACAACGACCGCAATCGCCGGCTTCACGATGAGATCGACACCCTGTTTGAGCGGATCAAGGGCGCCGAGAGCCTCGTCATCGAGCAGTCGCGGCAGGAAACCCGGCGCACCGCGCAGATCGTCAAGCTGCTGATCCTGGCCGGTGGCCTGGTGTCGCTCAGCGTGCTGGCCTGGGCGGTCTGGATGATTTTGCGCGCGCAGGCGGTCAGCCGGCGCATTCAGGCGAAACTGTCGGACAGCGAAGCCATGAGCCGCGCCGTCACCGAGAGCATGGCCGAAGGGGTGGTGACAGCGACCCAGGACGGCGTGATCGTCAGTGCCAACAGCGCCGCGCGCACCCTGTTTGGCTATCGCTCCGAAAACCTGATGGGCCAGAACGTGGTCATGCTGCTGCCGCCGCGCTACCGCAGCGGCTTCACTGCCTTTTTCAGCGCGCTGGCAGAACGGCCGCGTGGTTTCCGGGAAGCCGGCACGCAGGTGCGCGGGCAGCGCCAGGACGGCACGGAGTTCCCGGTCAATGTGTCCTTCGGCGACGTCACCGTCGGTGGGCGCCGGCTGTTCACGGCCATCATCCGCGACGTCACTGAAAGCAAACGCATCAGCGAAGCCTTGCGCGCCAGCGAGGCGCAGCTGCGCCAGGTCACCGACACGGTGCCGGCATTGATTGCCTACATCGACCGGGAGCAGCGTTTCCAGTTCCACAACAAGGCCTATGAGGAAGCGTTTGGGCTGACGGCCGCGCAAATCCACGGAAAGACCATGCAGGAGGTGCTGGGGGACGAGTTTTATGCGCAGGTCGGCCCCCATGTGCGCGAGGTGCTGACAGGTTACGCCGTGCGCTACGAGCGCGAGCATCTCACCGCCAGCGGCGAGCGCCGCGACTATGTGATGAACTATTTTCCGCGCTACGGCGAGGAAGAGGAAGAAGACAAGGTCATCGGCTTTTTTTCGCTCGGCAACGATGTCACCGAGCTCAAACGCATCGACCGCATGAAGAGTGAATTTGTGTCGACGGTCAGCCACGAACTGCGCACGCCCCTGACCTCGATTCGCGGCTCGCTCGGCCTGGTCTCCGGCGGCATTGCCGGCGAGCTGCCGGACAGGGCCAGGAGCCTGGTGGAGATCGCCAAGAACAACTGCGAACGGCTGATCCGCCTGATCAACGACATCCTCGACAGCGAAAAAATAGAGTCCGGCAAGATGTCGTTTGAACTCAAGCCGCTGGAGTTGTTGCCGCTGCTCGAGCAGACGCTGGCTGCCAACGAGGGGTTTGCTGCCCAGCATGGCGTCACGCTGGTGCTCAAGGCGGGGCGCATGCCGGTTCGCGTCAACGCGGACGCCGACCGCCTGGTGCAGGTGGTCACCAACCTGCTGTCCAATGCCATCAAGTTTTCTCCCGCGCAGGGCGAGGTGCGGGTGGTGCTGGGGCGTTCGGGCGGCAGCGCCCGCGTCGAGATCACCGATCAGGGGCCAGGCATTCCCGAAGAGTTCCGCAAGCGCATCTTCCAGAAATTTTCCCAGGCCGACTCCTCGGACACGCGCCAGAGCGGCGGGACGGGGCTGGGTCTGGCCATCTCCAAGGCCATCATTGAACGCATGGAAGGCGTCATCGGCTTTGCGCCGGCCCAGCCGCAAGGAACAACCTTCTTCTTCGAGCTGCCCGAGTGGCGCGAGGCACCGCCGGTCACTGCGCCCATGGGCCTGTACGGCGTGGAGCGGCCGCGTGTGCTGGTCTGCGAGGATGACCCGGACGTCGCGCAACTGATCGGCATGATGCTGGACCGCGGCGGATTCGACGCCGACATGGCGCACACGGCCGCGCAGGCGCGCGACTACCTCAAGATGGAAACGTATGCGGCGATGACGGTCGATGTCCAGTTGCCCTACGAAAACGGCCTGCAGCTGATCGCCCAGCTGCGTCAGGTCAAGAAGACGCAAAGCCTGCCGGTGCTGGTGTTGTCGGTGTCCGCCGCAGAAGCCCGGCTGCACGGCGGCAGCCAGGCCCTTGCCGTCTGGGACTGGCTGGAAAAACCGCTGGACGAGCAGCGCCTGCTGCTGAGCCTGCGGCAGGCGATTGCCAGCCGGAAATCCGGCGGGCGGCCCGCATGAACACCGTGAGCCACCGGCGGGTGACCCCGCCGTGATCGAAGCTGCCATCGTCGACCTCGACGGCACCATGGTGGACACCCTGGGCGACTTTGTGGTTGCCCTGAACCTGATGCTGGCCGACCTGTCGCTGCCGGACGTGAATCGCGCGGTGGTGGAGCCGCTGGTTGGCAAGGGCTCGGAGCACCTGATCCAGTCCGTTCTGGCTTGTGTGCTCAAAAGGCCTCCAGCCCATTTCGGACAAGAGGATGCTGCTATCGATTTGGAAGCAGTTCAAGGGGTGAAGGCGCATTTCCCGGCGGCCTGGGCCAGCTACCAGCGGCATTACCTGGCCATCAACGGCCAACACGCCGAGGTCTACCCGGGCGTGGTCGAGGGTTTGCGCCGGCTGCAGCAACGTGGCCTGGCGCTGGCCTGCCTGACCAACAAGCCGACGGCGTTTGCGTTGCCGCTGCTCAGGGCCAAGGGTCTGGACGGGTTTTTCAGCCAGGTCTTCGGCGGGGATGCCTTCGCGCGCAAGAAACCCGACCCGCTGCCCTTGCGCAAGACCTGCGAGGCGCTGGGCACACTGCCAGCGCGCACCCTGATGATCGGCGACTCCAGCAACGACGCGCTGGCGGCGCGCGCGGCCGGCTGCCCGGTGCTGCTGGTGACCTACGGCTACAACCACGGCCAGCCGGTGCGCGGTGTGGATGCCGACGGCTTTGTCGACACGCTGGCAGGTATTGATCTGACGCACATCAAAACGGGGCTTGCGCCCCGTTAGTTGTGGTCTGTTGCAGTGGCCGGGTTCAGGCCGCCTTGCCGAGCAGTGCGTCCTTGAGTTTCCAGTCGGCCGGTTCGGGACCGAGCCAGATGCGCATCAGGGCATTGAAAAATTCCGGTTCCTTGAACGGCTCGCCTTGTGGCACACCCTTGACGGTGATGACGGTGCCGGTGCCGGGAATCCAGTCGATCATGAACACATCGCCCGTCATGAGCCTTTTCTGGTCCGAGAAAATCTGGCCCATCTTGATCAGGCCGGGGACCAGTCTGGACATCTCGTTTTTGGGCGCATTGTCCTGCACGCCGCGCGTGAACAGCTTGCCGAGTTCATTGGAGTCGATCTCGCGCAGCATGGTGATGCTCATGCGCTTGGCACCGGGCGCGGCCAGCACCTCTTCCGGTGTGGCAGCCTTCTTGCCCAGGTACAGCCCTGCGGCATACACCTTGAACACCGCCTTGTAGCGGATGCCGGCGCCGTTGAGCACCAGCTTGCTGCCGCGTACATCGGTGCTGTCTTCGAGCTTGACGCCGCCGACATCGACGGTGACCGCGCTTGCGCTGAAGGCGAGCAGGCCAGCCAGCAAAGCTGCGGTGCAATGGTGAATGATCTTCATTGAGGTTGTCTCCTTGGAATAGAACGAGCGTTCGTTTTGTAGCATTTTGTAAGCAGAATGGCGTAACAGCAACAGGGTTTGCGAGCATCCGCCCCGTTGCGGTGGTTCACGCAGGGGGTTTGATACACTTCCTGCTCCTATGTTCATTCACCGCATCATTCAAACAGGTAGCAGCGACCGGGGAGCCTGGCCCTGGCGGGCCTGACTTCGTCGCCGCTCCAGGCCGCATGGCCTCGGACTCCAGATGTTTGATGCGCCCGTGCCCGCTGCACGGGCATCCCGGCCCCGCCCACGGGCCCCGTGAATGAGGGTGACAGCGCCAGAGCGCGTTTGTCACCGCTAAAGGACACCATCGTGATCACTGAACTTGAATTCAAAAGCCTTGCCCTGCAGGGTTACAACCGCATTCCGCTGATGGCGGAGGCATTTGCCGACCTCGAAACGCCGCTGTCGCTGTACCTGAAACTGGCGCATTCGAGGGACGGAGGCAAATTCAGCTTCTTGCTGGAATCCGTGGTTGGCGGCGAGCGTTTCGGTCGCTACAGCTTCATCGGCCTGCCAGCGCGCACGCTGGTGCGCGCCAGTGGCTTCGGCGCTGACATGCTCACCGAAGTTGTCCGCGATGGCCAGGTCATCGAAACCTCCAAAGCCAACCCGCTGGACTTCATCAGCGACTACCAGCAACGCTTCAAGGTGGCGCTGCGTCCGGGACTGCCGCGCTTTTGTGGCGGGCTGGCCGGCTACTTCGGCTACGACACCGTGCGTTACATCGAGAAAAAGCTCGAGGCCTCCTGCCCGCCCGATTCGCTGGGCTGTCCCGACATTCTGCTGCTTCAGTGCGAAGAACTGGCGGTGATCGACAACCTCTCGGGCAAGCTTTACCTGATCGTCTACGCCGACCCGGCCCAGCCGGAAGCCTATGCCAACGCCAAAAAGCGTGTCCGCGAACTGAAGGAGCAGCTCAAATATTCGGTCAGCGCCCCGGTCGTCAAGCCGACCCAGGGCTACCCGGCCGAGCGCGACTTTGCCAAGGCCGACTACCTGGCCGCCGTGGAGCGCGCCAAACGGCTGATCGAGGCCGGCGACTTCATGCAGGTGCAGGTCGGCCAGCGCATCAAGAAGCGTTATACCGAGTCGCCGCTGTCGCTGTACCGCGCGTTGCGTTCGCTGAACCCCTCGCCTTACATGTATTACTACCACTTTGGCGACTTCCATGTGGTGGGCGCCTCGCCGGAGATCCTGGTACGGCAGGAACAGGTCGAGCAGGGACAGAAGATTACCGTGCGGCCGCTGGCGGGAACGCGGCCGCGCGCTTCCTCGCCGGAAGCCGATGCGGCCGTTGAGCAGGAACTGATCAACGACCCGAAAGAGCGCGCCGAACATGTGATGCTGATCGATCTGGCGCGCAACGACATTGGCCGCATCGCCAAAACCGGCACGGTCAAGGTGACCGAGGCGTTTGCGGTCGAGCGTTACAGCCATGTGATGCACATTGTCAGCAATGTCGAAGGCATTCTGCTCGAGGGCATGAGCAATATGGACGTGCTGAGGGCGAGTTTCCCGGCCGGCACCCTGACCGGCGCGCCCAAGGTGCATGCGATGGAGCTGATCGACCAGCTCGAGCCGACCAAACGCGGCCTTTACGGCGGCGCCTGCGGCTACCTCAGTTACGCCGGCGACATGGACGTGGCGATTGCGATCCGCACCGGCGTGATCAAGGACCAGATGCTCTACGTGCAGGCAGCGGCTGGCGTGGTCGCCGATTCGGTGGCCGAGCTCGAGTGGAAAGAGACCGAGGCCAAGGCCCGCGCGCTGCTGCGGGCTTCCGAGCTGGTCGAAGAAGGCCTGGAATAAGGAGCAGATCATGAAACTTTTGATGATCGACAACTACGACTCCTTCACCTACAACATCGTCCAGTACTTCGGCGAGCTGGGCGCCGAGGTCGAGGTCTTCCGCAACGACGAAATCACGCTGGAAGGCATCACCGAACGCGCGCCGGACCGCCTGGTGGTGTCACCCGGCCCGTGTTCACCCGCGGAAGCCGGCATTTCGGTGGCGGCGATTCAACACTTTGCGGGCAAGCTGCCGATTCTGGGCGTCTGCCTGGGCCACCAGGCGGTGGGGGCGGCCTTTGGCGGCAAGATCATTCGTGCGCAGCAGCTGATGCACGGCAAGACCAGTGTGATCAGCACCACGCAGCAGGGCGTGTTTGCCGGGTTGCCCAGGCAGTTCACCGTCAACCGCTACCACTCGCTGGCGATTGAAAAGTCTTCCTGCCCCGACGAGCTTGCGGTGACGGCCTGGACCGACGACGGCGAGCTCATGGGCGTGCGCCATACCTCGCTGCCGATCCAGGGGGTGCAGTTCCACCCGGAATCCATCCTGACGGAGCATGGCCATGCGATGCTGAAAAATTTCCTGCAGCAAACCGCATGACAATTGCTATTCATTTGATAGCTGCTTGCGACCGCCATCCATGGGCTGGAGGCCGAAACAATGGTTGACCTGCGCAGCGACACCGTGACCCAGCCCACCGCGGCCATGCGTGCGGCCATGCTGGCTGCCCCGCTCGGCGATGACGTGTTCGGCGGGGACCCCAGCGTCAATGCCCTGCAGGAAAAAATCGCCGGCCTGCTGGGTTTCGAAGCCGCCCTGTTTGTGCCGACCGGCACCCAGAGCAACCTGTGCGCCATCCTCAGCCACTGCCAGCGCGGTGACGAATACCTCGTCGGCCAGATGGCGCACAGCTACCGCTGGGAAGGCGGTGGCGCGGCGGTGTTCGGCAGCGTGCAGCCGCAGCCGCTGAATCACCAGCCGGACGGTACGCTGGCCCTGGCCGACATCGAGGCCGCCATCAAGCCCGACGACGCGCACTTTGCGCGCACCCGGCTGCTGGCGCTGGAAAACACGCTGGGCGGCAAGCTGCTGCCTTTTGAGTATGTGCAACAGGCCACGGCCTTGGCCAGCAGCAGGGGCCTGAACCGCCATCTTGACGGAGCGCGCCTTTTCAACGCTGCGGTCGCCCAGGCTGCGCAAACCGGGGGCAATCCGCTGGCTGAAGCGCGGCGTATTGCGCAGTGTTTTGACAGTGTGTCTGTGTGTTTCAGCAAGGGCCTGGGCGCGCCGGTGGGTTCGGCCCTGTGCGGGTCGCGCGACTTCATTGCCCGGGCGCACCGCATCCGCAAAATGGCCGGCGGCGGCATGCGCCAGGCGGGCGTGCTGGCCGCGGCAGCATCGCATGCGCTGGACCACCATATCCATCGCCTCGCCGACGACCATGCACTGGCCCAACGCATGGCCGATGGCCTGGCGGGTATCGAGGGCCTGCAGGTCGAAGCGCCGCAGACCAACATCGTGTTTGTGGATTTGACGGGCACGGCCAGGGAGCAGTCCTCCGCCCTGCTCAAGCACCTGGCGGGACAGGGCATTCAGGCCACCGGCCTGTATCGCCTGCGTTTCGTCACCCACCTCGATGTGGACGCCGTCGGCGTGGACCGCGCGGTGGCAGCCATCCGGCAGTTCTTCAAGCAACCGGCAGCAAACCATGCCTGACTTTCAGCATCTTCTGCTTTTCATTGCCGCCGGCTGGCTGCTCAACCTGACGCCGGGACCGGATGTGCTCTACATCGTGACCAACGCCCTGCGCTCCGGCGTGCGCGCTGGCATGGTGGCGGGGCTGGGCATCACGGCTGGTTGTTTCGTCCACATCTTCGCGGCCGCGGTTGGCGTCAGTGCACTGCTGGCCACGTCGGCGACCGCCTTCACGGTGCTCAAATGGATGGGCGCGGCCTACCTGCTGTGGACAGGTATCAAGATCCTGTTTTCGAGGCGCCCGCAGGCGACCACCGACCTGAGGGCTGTGGCCGCCAGCGAACCGCAACGCCCGCTGAAGGCGGTGTTTATCGGGGGGTTCTGGACCAATGTGCTCAATCCCAAAGTGGCGATTTTCTTTCTGGCGTTTGTGCCGCAGTTCATCGCGCCTGACGCCGCCAACCCGGCGCTGGCTTTTGCGCTGCTGGGCGTGCTGTTCAATATCAACGCCATCCCGGTCAATACCGGCTGGGCGCTGGTTGCCGCCTGGATGGCCAGGCGCGATGCGGTGCAGCGCGGCATGCACTGGCTGGACCGTGCCGCCGGCCTGATGTTCATCGGGTTTGGCATCAGGCTGGCCCTGACCGACAATCCCTCCGATTAACCCGAGACAAGAGCACCCCCATGCCCCTGACCAGCAAAATCACGCCACAGGAAGCGCTGCAGCGCACCATCGAACACCGCGAGATCTTCCATGACGAGATGCTCAAGATCGTGCGACTGATCATGAGCGGCGAGTGCTCGCCGGTGATGATGGCCGCGCTGATCACCGGCCTGCGTGTCAAGAAGGAAACGATTGGCGAAATCACCGCCGCCGCCCAGGTGATGCGCGAGTTTTCGACCAAGGTCCATGTGGCCGACAAGACACATCTGGTCGACATCGTTGGCACCGGCGGTGACGGTTCCCACACCTTCAACATCTCGACCTGTTCGATGTTCGTCGCGGCGGCCGCCGGCGCCAAGGTCAGCAAACACGGCGGGCGCAGCGTCAGCAGCAAGTCCGGCAGCGCCGACGTGCTGGAGGCGCTGGGCATCAACATCAACCTGCCGCCCGACGCGATCGCGAAATGTATTGAGCAGGTCGGCGTCGGTTTCATGTTCGCGCCGAATCACCACCCGGCGATGAAAAACGTCGCGCCGGTCCGCAAGGAGCTCGGCGTGCGCACCATTTTCAACATCCTGGGCCCGCTGACCAACCCGGCCGACGCACCCAACATCCTGATGGGTGTGTTCCACCCCGATCTGGTCGGTATCCAGGTGCGCGCGCTGCAGCGCCTGGGCGCTGAACATGCGCTGGTGGTCTATGGCAAGGACGGCATGGACGAGGTGTCGCTGGGCGCGGCCACCGTGGTGGGTGAACTCAAAAACGGCGAAATCACCGAGTACGAGATCCATCCCGAGGACTTCGGCCTGGCCATGGCCAGTAACCGCACACTGCGGGTGGAAACGCCGGAACAGTCCATGGCCATGCTCAAGGGTGTGCTGGCCGGGGAGCCCGGCGCGGCGCGCGACATCGTGATCCTCAACGCCGGCGCCGCGTTGTACGCCGCCAATGTTGCCGACAGCATGAAAGCCGGTATCACTCTGGCCCGCGAGGCCATCGATTCCGGCGCCGCCCAGCGCAAGCTAGACCAGCTTGTTTCCACCTCCAAAGCCCTGGCGACCTGAACCATGTCCGATATCCTGAACAAAATTGTGGCCGTCAAGCGCCAGGAGGTGGCCGCTGCGAGCCGCCGCAAACCGCTGGACGCGGTGCGTTTCGACGCCGAATCGCGTGTGCTGACGCGTGATTTCGCCGGCGCCCTGCGCGCCAAAATCGCCGCCGGCAAGCCTGCCGTGATCGCCGAGGTCAAGAAAGCCAGCCCCTCCAAAGGTGTGTTGCGGGCTGACTTTATCCCCGCCGATATTGCCCAAAGTTATGCTGAATATGGCGCAGCCTGTTTGTCGGTGCTCACTGACAAGGACTTTTTCCAGGGCAGTGTCGACTACCTGAAGCAGGCCAGGGCGTCCTGCGACCTGCCGGTGTTGCGCAAGGATTTCATCGTTGACCCCTACCAGGTCTACGAGTCGCGCGTCATGGGCGCCGACTGCATCCTGCTGATCGCGGCCTGCCTGGACGACGCAGAGATGGCGTCGCTGGAGGCGCTGGCCCTGTCGCTGGACATGGCGGTGCTGGTCGAGGTGCACGACCGCGCCGAGCTGGACCGTGCGCTCAAGCTCAAGACGCCGCTGCTGGGCATCAACAACCGCAACCTGCAGACTTTCGAGGTGTCGCTGGACACCACGCTGGACCTGCTCAAGGATGTGCCGGCCGACCGTCTGCTGGTGACCGAGTCCGGCATCACGACCGCGGCCGATGTGGCGCGCTTGCGAGAAGCCGGGGTGAATGCATTTCTGGTCGGCGAGGCCTTCATGCGCGCCGAGGACCCGGGCGTGGCGCTCGCCGCCCTGTTTCCTGATGCTATCAATTGAATAGCTCATTCCCCTTATGCAACAAGGGCTACAGGCCGATTTGGCCTTTGAAAACATGCCAAAACCCGTGCCGGAAGGCACGGTTCACGGCCGCCACCTGGCCCGCTGGAACCCGGCCGACTGGCCGCTGGCTGCCGACTGGGCGCCCGTGGTCGGACAGTTTCTGGCCAGCCAGACCGGCCAGCAACTGGGCGCGTTTATGGCGCAACGGCTGGCCGCTGGTGCCATCATTTACCCGCCGCAGCCGTTTCGGGCCCTGGCCTTGACACCGCTGGCCGATGTACGCGTCGTGATCCTCGGTCAGGATCCTTACCATGGCCCGGGCCAGGCGCAGGGGCTGGCTTTTTCGGTGCCTGACGGCGTCCGGCCGCCGCCCAGCCTGCGCAACATCTTCAAGGAACTGGCGCGGGACCCCGCGGTGGAGCCGGAGCCGCACAGTGGCGGATCGCTGGAGCGCTGGGCCCGGCAGGGTGTGTTGCTGCTCAACACCAGCCTGACGGTGGAAGAGGGGCAGGCGGCCAGCCACGCCAGGAAGGGATGGGAGCTTCTGACCGACCAGCTGATCAGTGCGGTCTCGGCCACATCAACGCCCGTGGTTTTTTTGCTCTGGGGTGCGCATGCGCAGACCAAACAGGCGCTGATCGCCTCGCGCCACCGGGTCCTGATAGCCAATCACCCCTCACCGCTGTCGGCTTTGCGCCCGCCGGTACCTTTTATCGGTTGTGGACATTTCAGCGCCGCCAACCTGTTTTTGCAGGCGCAGGGGCGGGGCTGTGTTCACTGGTAAGCGGTTGTGGATCAGGATTGCCGGATGTCAAATTTCCATGGCATAATCTGAGGTTCGCCAAAGGAGAGGTGGCCGAGTGGTTAATGGCAGCAGACTGTAAATCTGCCCTCTAACGAGTACGCTGGTTCGAATCCAGCCCTCTCCACCAGCGATAAATTGATTTTGCAGGCGCAATTTCGGCATGTAGGCAAGCAGTCTGGACAAGTTGGATACCGTTTTCGGGGTTGCCGGGTGCAGAAGCAATGGCAGCCGATGCGGGAGTAGTTCAATGGTAGAACCCTAGCCTTCCAAGCTAATGACGCGGGTTCGATTCCCGTCTCCCGCTCCATGGCAGCAGTGCTGGTTGTTGTTGGTAGTGACAGTTTTTTGAATTTGGCCCATTTGGCTCAGTGGCAGAGCACTCCCTTGGTAAGGGAGAGGTCCCGGGTCCGATTCCCGGAATGGGCACCATTTCTTTGGCCGGGCCGAGGCGAACGCCGGGCCGGGCTGCAAGTGGTGACGTGTAAGTTGAGCAATTTTCGTAAGTCAATCCTTTAGGTATTTGGAGTCGAAAAAA
>PNNC01000141.1 GCA_013824015.1 Polaromonas sp. | reverse complement strand
CTTCGCAGTGCCGGGCCAGGGCCAGGGTTTCACGGATGGAGGCATCGGCGCTGCGGCCGGTCACGGCCACCGATTGGTCAAGCACAGAGAGGCGAATCATGGCATCGACTATAGCCAGACTGCCGCGCCCTTGCCGGTCTGTTCCAATACAGGATTAGCAACCAGCCCCCGGACCGTCAAACATCATGGCACTCAAAGCCACCATCTACAAGGCCCAATTGGCCATCGCCGACATGGACCGCGGCATCTACGGCGACCATAACGTGACGATTGCGCGGCATCCGTCCGAGGCCGACGAACGCATGATGATCCGGCTGCTGGCCTATGCGCTGAACGTGCCGGCCGACGACAAGAAGGGCCATCTCGAGTTTGCCAAGGACTTGTGGGACGTCGATGAAGCTGCGCTCTGGCACAAGGATTACACCGACCAGATCCTGCACTGGATCGACGTCGGCCAGCCCGACGACAAGCGCCTGATGCGGGCTGCCGGCCGCGCCGAACGCGTCAGCGTCTACAGCTTTGCCAGCAGCACGCCGGTCTGGTGGAAGGCCATCGAGAGCAAACTCACGCGCGCTGGCAACCTGGTGGTCTGGCAGATCGATGCCGCGCAAAGCCAGGCGCTGGCCAAACTGGCCGAACGCAGCATGCAGTTGCAGGTGTCGGTGCAGGATGGCACGGTCTTCATGAGCACGACCACCGATTCGGTCGAGATCACGCCGCGGCAGCTGACCGCCGGCGGCTAGCTGCTGGTCGGGTCCGGGCGTGCCCCGGACTGGCCCGCCTGCTGCTGGTAAGCCGGCAAACGCACGCCGCAGTTGAAGCAGAAGTTCGCGTCGGCGGCATGGCCTTCGGTCAGGCACTCGTGGCAGGTGCGCGTGGTCGGCGTCTGTGACAGCTGAAAGCGGCGCTGCGACGCCATCTCGGCCGTGACGATGCCGGTAGGCACCGCCAGGATGCCCCAGCCCATCAGCAT
This sequence comes from Polaromonas sp., assembly GCA_013824015.1. Lineage (GTDB taxonomy): Bacteria > Pseudomonadota > Gammaproteobacteria > Burkholderiales > Burkholderiaceae_C > Polaromonas. Next base: position 25,915 of record PNNC01000141.1, on the reverse strand, counting down.
CATGAAGGACGCAATCATCCGACCGAGGTCGGTCTTGGGCACGATATCGCCAAAACCCACGGTGGTCACGGTGCTGATGGCCCAGTACACCGACATCGGGATGCTGGTGAAGCCGTTGGCCTGGCCCTCCACCACATACATCACCGTGCCCATGATGAGCACCACCATCAGCACAGCCGAGAGGAAGACCAGGATCTTGCGCGCGCTGGCCGCCATGGCACGCCCGAGGAACTGGTACTCGGCCACATAGGCCGCCAGCTTGAAGACCCGGAACACCCGCAGCAGGCGCAGCACACGCACATCGATCAATGCATGCAGCTCCGGGAAAAACAGCGCCAGGTAAGTCGGCAGCACCGCCACCAGGTCGATGATGCCGAAAAAGCTGGTCGCGTATTGCATCGGGCGGCGCACGCAGAGCAGGCGCGCGACGTACTCGGCGGTGAACAGCAGCGTGAACACCCATTCCAGCGACATGAAGACACGGCCGTAGCGCTGGTGGATGGCCTGCACACTGTCGGCCATCACCACGGCGATGCTCAGCAGGATGACGGCGATCAGCGCCTGGTCGAACCAGCGGCCGGCGCGCGTGTCAGCCTCGAAAATAACCGTGTACCAGCGCAGCCGCCAACCGGTCAGCGGCTTGTCGTCGGATGAAGGGAAAGTGGCGGGTTTGGGTGGGCTCATGTTGGCGCGAAATGCTTCTTCATGCAGGACCTGAACCTTAACCGAGTTCCACGGGATCGCAAGTCGGCCGGCAGGCTGTGGTGGTGTGGGCGCCGTCTTGCCGGTGAACGCTATTGAATTGATAGCTGTTTGCGCTTGCTGGATATGGGCTAAGGGGCGATTTAGATCAAAAGCGACTTGAGAACGCCTCTCCAGCTGCACTTGCATCGCGCTCCGTCACGGGCCCCTCCCGAGATCGCAGGAGCGACTTCCCACCCATGTTTAAGCACCCGCCTTGATTAGCCATTTCTGCTGGCCGGGGGTTGCCCGGCGGCAAGTAACTTTCTTTTGCTTCGCCAAAAGAAAGTCACCAAAGAAAAGGCGACCCGATGGTCCGGGTCCTTCCGCTTCGCTCCAGGCAACCTGCGGTGCTCGCCGAAAACGGGGTCGAGCTCGAACTCGCTGCGCTCAAACAATCGCTCGCCCTGATCCGTTTTCGGCTGTGCTCCTCGGCCCGGCCCGACGGGTGGGGGGCCGGAATGCAAAATACCAATTCGGGGAGGCGGGGACGCGCTACGCGCGTCCCCGCCGGAACCCGATCCCGAATCCGTTCCCGTCCCCCCACCCTTCTGTATGCGCCGAGGAGCGCAGGGCCAGACGGATCAGGACGGGCGATTGTTTGAGCCGAAGGCGAGTTCGAGCCCGGCCCCGGCTGGACGGAGCACCGCAGGTTGCCCCGTAGCGCAGCGGAGGGGACGCAGACAGCAGGGTCGCCTTTCTTTTGCTTACTTTTCTTTGGCGAGACAAAGAAAAGTGAGTTGCCGCCGGGCAACCCCCGGCCAACAGGCTCTGGCAAAACCGCAAACATCGAGATCACAGGCGGCTTCGACTGGCTCAGCCCGAACGGTGGAGGTGATCGACTATGGATCCCGGATCCAGTCCGGGATGACACTCCGGAAAGTGTCAGACCTTCTCCGCCTCCTGCAAGGTCCGCCACATCACCTTCCCGGACCCGCTCTTGGGCAGCGCATCGACAAACTGCACGACGCGCGGGTATTTGTAGGCCGCCATGTTGTCGCGGCACCAGGCGATGATGTCCTCTTCGGAGGTCGTGCCCTTCGCGGCCGGGCGCAGCACCACCACCGCCTTGACGGTCTCGCCGCGGTAGGCGTCGCGGGTCGAGATGATGCAGGCCTCCTGGATCGCCGGGTGCTTGAACATCAGGGCTTCCACCTCGGCCGGCCAGACCTTGAAGCCCGAGGCGTTGATCATGCGTTTGAGGCGGTCGGTGATGAAAAAATAGCCGTCTTCGTCGACGCGCCCGAGATCGCCGGAACGGAAGAAGCGTTTGCCGTCGATGTCGATAAAGGCCGAGGCGGTGGCGTCAGGCCGCTTCCAGTAGCCCGAAAAATTCTGCGGCCCGCACATGATGATTTCGCCCTGTTCGCCCTGCGGCATTTCTTCCAGGCTCACCGGATCGATCACGCGTGCATCGACACCGACAAAAGGCACGCCCAGGCACTGCTGCTTGGTGGCATCCGGCGGGTTGCTGTGTGAGGGCGCTGCGGTTTCCGTCAGGCCGTAACCTTCGGCAAAACGCAGGCCGTACTGCTCCCACAGGCGCTGGGCCACAGCCTGCGGCATGGCCGCGCCGCCGCCGCCGATGTACACCAGCCCGCTGAGGTCAAAACTCGCAAAATTCGGGCTCGCCAGCAGGTCGATCACCATGGTCGGAATGTTGGTCCAGTGCGTCACGCGCCAGCGCGAGATCAGCCGGCCTGCCAGTTCGCGGTCCCAGCGCGGCATCACCACCAGGGTGGCGCCGCCATAAATCGACGCATGCATGACCGACACCATGCCGGTGATGTGGAACATGGGCACCACCGACAGCACCACGTTTTCAAAGGTGCTGTTGCCCCACAAACTGCTCGCGACCGCGTTGTGCATGATGCTGGCGTGGGTGTGCATGCAGCCCTTGGGCAAACCGGTGGTGCCGCTGGTGTAGGGCAGCACCGCCAGATCCTGCGGTGTGGCCGTGGCGGTCGGCAGCTTGCTCCGGTCGCCGCGCAGCGCGTCGGCCCAGTCCATCACCGTGCCACCGTCGAGCGTCGGCAACAGATGCCGCGTGCCCAGCCAGTCCTGCCAGGCCGGGGGCAGCGTCTCCGCGCCTTCGGCCTCGAGGTCGAAGGCATCGCTGTAGTGCGACACAATCATGTGCTGCAGGCGCTCACCGGGTGCCAGCTGCGCATTGGCGCGGGCCAGCTCCGGCGCCAGGTCGGCCGCGATGATGGCGACCCTGGCATCGGGGTCGGTGATGTAGTGCTTGAGCTCCTCGGCGCGGTTCATCGGATTGACCGGCACCACCACGGCATCGGCGCGCAGGATGGCAAAGTGGGCGATCACCCACTGCGGGCAGTTCTGCATGTCCAGCACCACACGATCGCCTTTTTTGACGCCCAGGGTGTGCAGGGTTGCAGCCAGGCGTTCGGCCTGGTCCAGCACCTCGGCATAGGTGAACACCCGGCCAAAAAACACCAGCGCGGCCTTGTCGGGGAAACGCAGGGCGCTGACCGCCAGGTTGTGCCACAGCGAGGTGGCCGGCGGCGTGATGGCGTGGGGCAGGCGTTTCGGCCAGAACTTGAAATGGGCGCGGTGCATGGTGTCTCCTTGGGGGCAAGCCTAACGCGCCCCAGCCGCCGCGCCATCGGGGAATGCGCTAGCGGCGTCACGTGCGCGACGCTGTTTATCATCGCAGCACTATTTCAATAAAAGGAGACAGCCATGTTCAACCCCCGGCATGCCGTGGTGGCCCTGCTCGTTGCGTTCAGTTCAGCGGCTTTTGCAGCATTTCCCGAAAAACCGATACGCGTGGTCATCGGCTTCCCGGCCGGCGGACCGCTGGACCAGCATGCGCGCCTGCTGACCGAGCGGCTGCAGGCGGTGCTGGGCCAGCCCATCGTGATCGACTACAAGTCCGGCGCGGGCGGCACGGTGGGTGCGCAGGACGTGATGAAGGCCGCGCCCGATGGCTACACCCTGATGCTGGCCAATACCGGCGTGATGGTGATCAACCCGGCGCTGTACAGCAAGCTGCCCTACAGCACGCTGAAGGACTTCACGCCGATTGCCCGTACCGCGATGCAGCCGCTGGCGCTGCTGGTCAATCCCAAGCTGCCGGTCACCACACTCAAGGAGTTTGTGGACTATGCGAAAGCCCGGCCGGGCCAGGTCAACTACGGCTCGGCCGGCAACGGCGGCATCAGCCACCTGGTGCCCGAGATGTTCAAAAACGCCACCGGCCTGTTCATGGTGCACATTCCCTACCGTGGCAGCGCACCGGCCTTCACCGACCTGATGGGCGGCCAGGTGCAGTTCATGGGTGAGTCGATCCCGCAGGCGGCGAGTTACCACAAGCAGGGCAAGGTGCGCGCGCTGGCCGTCACCAGCCGGGAACGCAACCCGGCGCTGCCGGACATCCCGACCGTCATCGAATCGGGTTTCAAGGGTTTCGAGGTGGTCGGCTTCTACGGTTTTCTCGCCCCCGCCGGCCTGCCGAAGGATGTGACCGCCAAACTCAGCGATGCCTTCAGGCAGGTGATGGCCAGCCCCGAGATCCGCAACCGCATGGTGACCCAGGGCGCCGATCCAGCCTTCATGGGCAGCGAGGATTTTGCGGCTTTCCTGGCCGCTGAAATGCCGCGCTGGGCGCAGGCGGTCAAGGCGTCGGGCGCGAAGCTCGACTAGCTACGCAGATCAGGCACCCCTGAGTGCCTGCGGTCTGCAGGGCCTGCTCGCCGATCAGCGGATCAGCGGATCAGCGGATCATCTCCTTGGCCGCCAGCGTCTGGCGGGACATGCCTGCGTTTGGTGCAGCCCGGATCAAAAAGGCCGCAGTTTGATGCATGGCACGCCAGCACGGTGCACCTATCTTGTATACCAGTCATCGCAACCAGCCTGAAACACTGGCACGGTATATGCGTAATCGGCTGCATGACCACTGCATCCGAAATCAGCAGCCGCATCATCGAAGCCGTGATGGCGCAAAAGCTCGCCCCCGGTGCCCGTCTGGGCGAGCAGCAGCTCGCGATGTTGTTCGACTGCAGCCGCACCATCGTGCGGGAGGCGCTGACCCGGCTGGCGGCGCGCGGCATTGTCACCGTCAGCGCGCGACGCGGCTGGTATGTGATCGAACCGTCACAGGAAGAAGCGCGCGAAGCCTTTGAAGCCCGCCGCGTGATCGAGATGGGACTGATCCGCTGCACCACCGAGGTCAGCAAGACCGCGATCAAACAACTGAAAAACCACCTGACGCGCGAAAAAGCCGCGGTCAGGGGCAACGACGTGGGCCTGCGCAGCTTTCTGCTCGGCGATTTCCATGTCTGTCTGGCCGAGTGCCTGGGCAACAGCCTGCTGGCCGACACCCTGCGCGACTTCACCGCGCGCACCACGCTGATCGCCATGTTGTACCAGTCTTCGCACGACGCGGCCGAGTCTTGCGACGAGCATGTGCGCATCGTGCAGGCGCTTGAAAAAGGGGATTTGGTGCTGGCCGAACAACTGATGCAAAGCCACATCGGCACGGTGCAGGCCGCGCTCCGGCTGCAGACCGCCGCCGGCGACCCGCTGGCGCAATTGCGCAGTGCCCTGAGCCCGCTGTCCACGCCCACCCCTGCGCCGGCAACGGCCCAGGAGTTGCACACCCCCGTTCGCAAACGCGGCCCCAGGGCCGCTCCTTCCACCGACGATTCTTCAACTTATCTAGGAGCCCTGTTATGACACCGAGCAAACGCCTTTTTTCCCTGGGCCTGACGAGCATCGCGCTGCTGGCCGCCAGCGGCGTGCACGCACAAACCGCGCTGGACGGCATCATGAAAAGCAAGACCATCAAGATCGCCGTGCCCACCGACTTCCCGCCCTACGGCATGGTCGGTCTGGACCTGGCGCCGCAAGGCCTGGATGTGGACATGGCCAACTACATCGGCAAACAAATGGGCGTCAAGGTCGAACTGGTGCCGGTAACCAGCGCCAACCGCATCGCCTATCTGCAGACCAAAAAGGCCGACCTGGTGATCTCCACGCTGGGCAAAAACCCGGACCGTGAAAAAGTCATTGATTTCACCGCCGCCTATTCGCCGTTTTTCCAGGCTGTGTTCGGCCCCAAAAGCATCAGCGTCAAATCGTTTGCCGACCTCGCCGGCAAAAGCATCAGCGTGACCCGTGCCGCCCTGGAAGACCAGGAACTCAGCAAGGTCGCGCCGGCCGGCGCCGACATCAAGCGTTTTGAAGACAACAACACCACGGTGTCGGCCTACACCGCCGGCCAGGTGCAGTTGATCGCCACTGGTGTCTCGGTCGCCGGCAACATGATGACCAAAAACCCGCAGCTCAATACCGAATACAAGCTGCTGCTCAAGGACAGCCCGAATTTCATCGGTGTCGCCAAGGGCGAAGACAAGCTGCGCCTGAAAGTCAACGAGGTGATCGCCGCAGCGAAGAAAAACGGCGACATCGACAAGATGTCGGTCAAGTGGCTGGGCCGTCCGGCGGGCACGCTGCCGGAATAAGTTGCACACCCCCGTTGGGGTTCGCTGAGCGTAACCCCTCCACCTTGCAGGGAGCGCCGCCTGCGGCCTGGCAGGACAGAGCAAGCGCGACTTGGACTGGAACTGAACGATGAATGTTGATCTTGATTTCATGGCAGTGTTGTCACAGTGGCCGCTGCTGGCCGTCGGCGTCGCGTGGACGGTCGGCCTGACGGTGATCTCTTCGCTGATCGGCGTTTTCCTCGGTGTGGGCTTTGCCTGGGCGCGCGCCAGCGGGCCGGTCTGGCTGCGCTGGGTGGTCGGCACTTATGTGGAGCTGATCCGCAACACGCCCTTCATCGTCCAGCTCTTTTTCATCTTCTTCGGCCTGCCGGCCATGGGTATCAAGCTGTCGCCGGAGCTGGCCTCGGTGATCGCCATGGTGATCAACCTGTCGGCCTATGCCACCGAAATCATCCGCGCCGGGGTCGAAGCCACGCCGCGCGGCCAGATCGAGGCGGCCGAAAGCCTGGCCTTCAACCGCGTGCAGATCTACACCCGGGTGGTGCTGCCGCCGGCGCTGAAGAAGGTCTGGCCGGCGCTGGTCAGCCAGATCATCATCGTGATGCTGGGTTCGGCCGTCTGCGGCCAGATCTCGACCCAGGAGCTGTCTTACGCGGCCAACCTGATCCAGGGCCGCAACTTCCGCGCGTTCGAAGCCTTCATCATCGCCACCGCGATTTACCTGGCGCTGTCCATCGGTGTACGCAAGCTGCTGAACTGGGCGGGGCCGAAGTTCCTCTTTGGAAGGTGATCGGCCATGATTGAATTCTCCATCTGGGACATCTTCCGCAACCTGCTGCTGGCCGGCCGCTGGACCGTCGCGCTGTCGCTGACCGCCTTCATCGGCGGCGGCATCGTCGGCCTGCTGCTGCTGATCGGCCGGCTCTGGTCCACCCGCGCCGCGCCGGGCGCACAAAAAGTCGCGCGCGCCACCAGCGTGGCGCTGGACGGCTACATCCTGCTGTTCCAGGGCACACCGCTGCTGATGCAGCTGTTCCTGGCCTACTTCGGCCTGGCGCTGTTCGGCATCAATGTGCCGGCCTGGGTCGCCGCGGCCGTCGCGCTGACGCTGTACACCAGCGCCTACCTGGCCGAGATCTGGCGCGGCTGCGTCGACGCCATCCCGAAAGGCCAGTGGGAAGCGGCGCAAAGCCTGGCGCTGAACTTCGGCGAGCAGTTGCGCCAGATCGTGCTGCCACAGGCGGTCCGCATCGCGGTGCCGCCGACGGTCGGCTTCCTGGTGCAGGTGGTCAAGGGCACGGCGCTGGCCTCGGTCATCGGCTTCATCGAGCTGACCAAGGCCGGCACCATGATCACCAACGCCACCTTCAAGCCCTTCCTGGTGTACAGCTGTGTGGCCCTGATGTATTTCGCCCTGTGTTTTCCGGTGTCGCTGTATGCGCGCAGGCTTGAAAGGAAACTGAGAAATGGACGCTGACATGACGATGACCCACCCCGACACCGCACAGGCGTCCCCCCCTGCTTCGGGCGCGCCCAGAACCCTTGTGGAGATCAACCAGCTGCGCAAGAGCTTCGGCAGCAACGAGGTGCTCAAGGGCATCGATCTCGACGTCAAGGCCGGCGAGGTGATTGCCATCATCGGCAAAAGCGGCTCCGGAAAAAGCACGCTGCTGCGCTGCATCAACGGTCTCGAGGTGTTCCAGAGCGGCACGCTGCGCGTGGACGGCAAACACCTGCTGCACGACAACGCGCAGGTGATGCGCGAGCTGCGCCAGCGCGTCGGCATGATTTTCCAGGGCTTCAACCTGTTCCCGCACCTGACGGTCGGCAAAAACATCATGCTGGCGCCGACCCTGGTCAAGAAAACCGCCGGCGCCGAGGCCGAAGCCCATGCCCGCACGCTGCTGCAGCGTGTCGGCCTGGCCGAAAAATTCGACGCCTGGCCGGACCAGTTGTCCGGCGGCCAACAGCAGCGGGTGGCGATTGCCCGCGCGCTGGCGATGCAGCCTTCGGTGCTGCTGTGCGACGAGATCACCTCGGCACTCGACCCGGAACTGGTCGGTGAGGTGCTGCAGGTGGTGGAGGGCCTGGCAGCCGAAGGCATGACGCTGCTGATGGTCACCCACGAGATGAATTTTGCGCGCAAGGTCTGCGACCGCGTGGTTTTCATGCACCAGGGCCGGGTGCATGAAACCGGCGCGCCGGAGCAGGTGTTCTCCGATCCGCAAACCCCTGAGCTCAAGCAGTTCCTGGGAATGATCCAGTAGCCCTCATCCGCCAGCGTTCCCGGGGAAATGTATGTGCGGCAGCGCACACAAGCGGCCATAAGCCTCTGCTACTATCTGCTTCATACACCTCCTCCTTGCCACCAGCCTGTTCGCGTTTCAGTGCTGATCCCTGGCAAACCGTGAGCCTGCCTTCCGTGGTACGCCGTTTTCAGCGTGTCCACTGGCACTGGAACATTCGCGGGGAGAGTGGATATGCCGGAACCCGGTTTGTCAGACAGTGTTGGTGAAAAACACGCGGGCTCCGACGGCGTCACCGAATTCCGGCGCCAGGAAACCCTGCTCAAGGCCGGCGCCCTGCAGGACGCCATCTTCAACAGCGCCAACTTCTCCAGCATCGCCACCGACGAAAAAGGTGTGATCCAGATTTTCAACGTCGGCGCCGAACGCATGTTGGGGTATGCCGCTTCCGACGTGGTCAACCAGGTCACGCCGGCCGACATCTCGGACCCCAGGGAGCTGATTGCACGCGCGGAAGCCCTGAGCCTGGAACTGGGCACACCGATCACGCCGGGCTTCGAGGCGCTGGTGTTCAAGGCTTCGCGCGGCATCGAGGACATCGACCAGCTCACCTACATCCGCAAGGACGGCAGCCGTTTTCCGGCGGTGGTGTCGGTCACGGCGCTGCGCGACGAGCAGGAGGCCATCATCGGTTACCTGCTGATCGGCACCGACAACACCGCACGCAAACAGGCCGAGGAAGCGCTGCGCGAGGCTGGTGCGCTGCAGAACGCCATTTTCAACAGCGCCAACTTCTCCAGCATCGCCACCGATGAAAAAGGCGTGATCCAGATTTTCAACGTCGGCGCCGAGCGCATGCTCGGTTATGCGGCCGCCGACGTGCTGAACAAGATCACGCCGGCCGACATATCCGACCCGCAGGAAGTGATTGCGCGCGCCAAAAGCCTGAGCCTGGAACTCGGCACACCCATCACGCCGGGTTTCGAGGCGCTGGTGTTCAAGGCGTCGCGCGGCATCGAGGACATTTACGAGCTGACCTACATCCGCAAGGACGGCAGCCGCTTTCCGGCGATTGTCTCGGTGACGGCGCTGCGTGATGCGCAGGAAGGCATCATCGGCTACCTGCTGATCGGCACCGACAACACGGCGCGCAAGGAAGTCGAGGCAGCCCAGGCGCTGCTCGACCAGCGGCTGCGCGACCAGCAGTTCTACACGCGTTCGCTGATCGAGTCCAACATCGACGCGCTGATGATGACGGACCCGCAAGGCTTCATCTCCGACGTGAATCAGCAGATGATGACGCTGACCGGCCGCACGCGCGACGAGCTGATAGGCGCGCACTGCAAGAAATTCTTCACCGACCCGGCGCGCGCGGAGGCCGCGATCAAGCGCGTACTCACCGAAAACAAGGTCAGCAACTACGAACTCACGGTGCGCGCGCAGAACGGCGAGGAAACCGTGGTGTCCTACAACGCCGCGACCTTCCAGGACCGGGACCGCAAGCTGCAGGGGGTGTTTGCCGCTGCGCGCGACGTGACCGAGCGCAAGCGCTTCGAGCGCGCCTTGCAGGAAAAAAACCTGGAACTCGAACATGCGAGCAGCATGAAGTCGGAGTTCCTGGCCACCATGTCGCACGAGCTGCGCACGCCGCTGAATGCGATCATCGGCTTTTCGGAAGCACTCAAGGATGGCCTGATGGGCCCTTTGAGCGACACCCAGCAGGAATACATCGGCGACATCTTCACCAGCGGCCAGCACCTGCTGTCGCTGATCAACGACATCCTGGACCTGTCCAAGGTCGAGGCCGGCATGATGACGCTGGAGCTCGAAGCGGTCGACCTGGACAGCCTGCTGTCGGGCAGCCTGTCCATCGTCAGGGAAAAGGCGCTGACACAGCGGATTGCCCTCGATCTCGAAACCGCCCACGACCTCGGCTTGCCGATGCTGGACATGCGCAAGACCAAGCAGATCGTCTACAACCTGCTGGCCAACGCCGTCAAGTTCAGTGCCAGTGGCGCGCGCGTGACGCTTTGCGCGCGGCGTGTGCCGCGCAACATGGTCGGCATGTTGTCAGGCGCCTGGCCGGTGCACAGCTTCCCGCTGGCCGACAGCGAGTTCACCGAGTTCCTCGAGATATCGGTCAGCGACAGCGGCATCGGAATTTCCCGGCCCAACATGGCCAAGCTGTTCCAGGCCTTCAGCCAGATCGACAGCAGCCTGGCGCGGAAATTCGAAGGCACCGGCCTGGGCCTGGCCATGGTCAAGCAGCTCGCGGAGTTGCATGGCGGCACCGTGGCCGTGACCAGCGCCGAGGGTGAGGGCGCGCGTTTTGCCGTCTGGCTGCCGCTTCGCAGGAGCAACCTTGTCGAATCGGTCCAGGCAGCGGTGCAGATCAGCAACGCGGCCCCCAACCCGGCGGCCCAGCGGCTGGCGCTGGTGGTCGAGGATAACGACCAGGCCGCCGACCTGGTGCGCCTGCTGCTGGAAGCCGAGGGGTTTGCCGTGCTGCGCGCCGCCAGTGCCGAAGACGCCCTGCTGCTGGCACCGCGCCACACGCTGAGCCTGATCACCCTGGACATCCAGTTGCCTGGCATTGATGGCTGGGAATTCCTCGCCCGCATGCGCGACAGCGCCAGCCTGGCCCATGTGCCGGTGGTGATCATCTCCGGCCTCAATGACAGCAACATGGGCCTGACACGTGGCGCAGCGGCGGTGCTGCAAAAGCCGATCAGCCGGGCGCAGCTGAAGATGTCGCTGGCCAACCTCGGCCTGCACCCGGTGGCGGAGCAGACCTGGACCGTGCTGGTGGTGGATGACGACCCGAAGGCGGTGGAGGTGATCGCGTCCTTCCTGCCGGGACCGTCCTACGCGGTGGTGCGCGCCTATGGTGGCGCCGAGGCCATCACGCTGGCGCAGCGCCTGCGGCCGGACCTGATTTTTCTCGACCTGATGATGCCCGAGGTCAGCGGCTTCGACGTGGTTGATGCGCTGCAGCGCAACAGCGAAACCGCGCGCATCCCGATCCTGGTGGTCACCGCCAAGCAGATCACGGCGCTGGATCGCAGCACGCTCAACAAGAACCAGGGCAATGTGGTCCACATCGTCGAGAAGGCGGAACTCAACCACAGCCGTTTCATCGACGAAGTCAGGCGCGCCCTGCCGCAACTCTAGAGGGAACAGTGATGGCGAAGATACTGGTCATCGAGGACAACCCGGCCAACATGAAACTGGCCTGCCTGCTGCTGCGCAATGCCGGCCACGAAGTGCTCTGCGCCGTCGATGCGGAAACCGGCCTGACCATGGCGCGCGCCGACCACCCCGACCTCATCCTGATGGACATCCAGCTACCGGGCATGGACGGCCTGGCGGCCACCGCCCTGCTCAAGCAGGACCCCGCCACCGCGCCCATCCCGGTGATCGCGCTGACCGCCATGGCGATGAAAGCCGACCAGGAAAAAAGCCAGGTCGCCGGCTGTGATGCCTACATCGCCAAGCCACTGCGTTACCAGGCGCTGTATGCGGCCATCGACACCCTGCTGGCCGCCAGAACAGCGGGGGCATTGCAGACAAACCAGGGCCAGGACTAGCCATGAGTGCTTCACCCGCCACCATTCTGGTTGTTGACGACGAACCCGCCAATTGCAGACTGCTGGAGGCCTTGCTGCTCCCCGAGGGCTACCTCACGCTGAGCGCCAACAGCGGCGCCCAGGCCCTGCGGCTGGTCGCCAGACAGGCGCCCGACCTGATCCTGCTCGACGTGATGATGCCGGAAATCGATGGTTACCAGGTGGCCGCCCTGCTGAAGGCCGACCCGGTGTCGTCGAACATTCCCATCATCATGGTGACGGCGCTCAGCGACCGCGACGCCCGCATCGCCGGCCTGAAAGCCGGCGCCGAGGAGTTTTTGAGCAAGCCGGTGGACCGCGCCGAACTCTGGCTGCGTGTACGCAACCTGCTGCGCCTGAAGGACTACGGCGATTTCCTGCGCAACCACAACCTGGTGCTGGAGCGCGAGGTGATGGCGCGCACCGCCGACCTGCGGCAGTCGACCCAGCTGCAACTGAGCGAAGCGGCCCGGCAGGTGGCCATCCTCAATGCGCTGCCGGCGCATATTGCCCTGCTCGACCGCAAGGGCCGCATCATCTCGGTCAACAACGCCTGGCGCAACTTTGCCGATGCGCATGTCCTGCTGAGCCCCGCGTACGGCCTGGGCCTGGACTACCTGCTGGTCTGCGACGACGCCCCGGACCACAGCGCGGGCGACGCGCGGCAGGCCGCACAGGGCATACGCGCCGTGCTCAGGGGCAGCCTGCCCAGCTTCTCTTTCGAATACGCCTGCCACTCCGAGACGCAGCGGCGCTGGTTCATGCTGACGGTCACGCCGCTGTCCAGCGACCGCATGGGCGGGGTGATCGTGATGCACCTGGATGTCAGCGCGCGCAAGCAGGCGCAGGAAGACGTCCAGTTGCTCAACGAAGGCCTGGAGCAGCGCGTCCAGCAGCGTACCGACCAGTTGCAGGTCGCCAACCAGGAACTGGAGGCATTTTCATACTCCGCCTCGCACGACCTGCGCACACCGTTGAGCGCCATCGACGGCTACAGCAGTCTGCTCGGCAAGGAGATCGGCGCCGGGGCCAGCGAACGCAGCAAACATTATTTGTCCCGCATCCGCGCGGGCGTGACACAGATGGGCGAACTGATCGACGCCCTGCTGTCACTGGCGCAGGTCTCGCGCAGCCACATCGCCTGGGAGTCCGTGGACCTGAGTGCCATGGCCCGCGCCGTGCTGGAGGGCTACTGCGAACGCGAACCGCAGCGGCCGGTGGTGCTCACGATCACGCCTGGCCTGCAGGTTACCGGCGACCACCGCCTGCTGCAGCAGGTGATGGACAACCTGCTGGGCAATGCCTGGAAGTTCAGCAGCCAGGCGGCGCAAGCCAGCATCCATTTCAGCTGCAGTGCCGGCAGCGCCGGCGAGCCGGTCTACACGGTGCAGGATAACGGGGCCGGTTTCGACATGGCCTACGCGGACAAGCTCTTCGGTGCTTTCCAGCGCCTGCACACCGCCAGCGAGTTTGCCGGCACCGGCATCGGCCTGGCAACGGTGCACCGCATCGTCACACGCCACGGTGGCCGCATCTGGGCCGAATCCATGCCCGGTCACGGCGCCAGTTTTCACTTCACGCTGGGCAAGCCGCAGGTCTGAACCGCGACCTTGCCATGCAAGGCCACGCGATGGGTGCCATCCGGGCACAATCGCGTAAGCGGGTGGTCCCCCTTTTGCGCGCACCACGCCAGCTTCGCTCTTGTTTTGATAGCTGCTTACCCAGCAAAGGCATGGGCCGAGGCGCGATTTCCATCCTGAATTCTGCGATCCACCGACCCGCCATGCCTGCTGTTCTTTATCTGTTCGCGCTGTGCAACCTCGTCATCGGAAGCGGCGCTTTTGTGCTGGGCGGCATCCTGGTGCCGCTGTCCTCCTCGCTGGACATCAGTGTGGCCGCCGCCGGGCAGGCCATGACCGCCTATGCCGTTGCCACCGCCGTGCTGGCGCCGCTGCTGATCGTGGTCACGGCGCGCTGGTCGCGCAAAAGCGTGATCCAGCTGGCGCTGGGCGTGTTCGCCGCCGGCTGCCTGGTGTGCGCGCTGTCGGACAGCCTGACGGCGCTGCTGCTGGGGCGCGCGCTGATGGGCGCGGGGGCGATGTTCAGCGCGGCCGCCTCGGCGCTGGCCGTCGGCCTGGTCGCGCCGGCGCAGCGCGGGCGCGCCTTGTCCATCACCTTCCTCGGCATGAGCATCAGTTATGCCGTGGGTGTGCCGGTCGGTGCCTGGCTGGGCCTGGAATACGGCTGGCGTGTGCCGGTCTGGCTCTCGGTCGCCGCCAGCCTGCTGATGCTGGCAGCGGCCAGCTGGCTGGTGCCGGCAAAGATGGGCGCCGGCGGCGCCAGCTTCAAGGGTTTCGGCGCGGCGGCACGCCAGAGCGCGGTGTTGCGTGCCTGGCTGCGCACCCTGCTGTATTTCATCGCGATCTTCAGTGTTTTCGCCTACATCGGTCCGGTGCTGCAGGCGCTCAATCCCATGAGTTCCACCGCCTTGTCCGTCACATTGGCGGTGTTCGGCCTGGCCGGCGTCGCCGGCACGCTGTCCGGCGGCTGGGCCAACGACCGGTTCGGCCCGCTGCGGACCATGCGGGTGCAACTGCTGGTGCTGGCGACGACCATGGCGGTGCTGCCGCTGACCGCGGGTCACGCCCTGGCCACCATCGCCACGCTGATCGTCTGGGGCCTGGCCGGCTTTGGCCTGATGGCACCGCAGCAAAGCCACCTGGCCGGCCTGTCGCCGGCCCAGGCGCCGCTGCTGCTGAGCCTCAACGGTTCCATGCTGTATGCGGGCACGGCACTCGGCGCGGTGTTCAGCGGCGCGCTGCTGGGCCACGTCGGGCTCGCCCGCCTCGGCTGGGTCGGCGTGCCCTTCTGCCTGCTCGCGCTGCTGACCCTGGCGTTCGAACCCGCGCCGGCCAGGCCGCGCTGTCCTGTGGCATCCTGAGGGCATGACTACCTCCGCGCAACAACACCAGGAACTGGCCGACGGCCTGCTGCAACTGCGCGGGGGCGCGCTGGACGTGGCCGCCTTTGCGCGCCTGGCGCGGGGTCAAACCGCGCTGCTGGCGGCGCTGCCACCCCCATTTGCGTCCGTGCTGCAGCACTTGCTGGACCGGCTGGAGTCGGCCGCGCTGTTCAGCGAGGAAAGCTGCTCCTTCAGCCAGAAGGAGCTGCTGGACAGCCTGCAGCAGTGGCTGGACCATGCGCAAGGCCAGCTCGCCAGGGAGAACCCCGCATGAGCACACCGACCCCGCCTGCCCGCCCGGTGTCCCTGATCTACATCGGTGACCCGATGTGCTCCTGGTGTTACGGCTTTGGCCTGCCACTGGCGCAGTTGCTGGACCGTTTTCCGGCGCTGCAGGTGCAGCTCGTGCTCGGCGGTCTGCGCGCTTACAACACACAGGTGATGGACGAGGTCCTGAAAGCCAAACTGCGCAGCGCCTGGGCCAGCGTCGCGGAACGCTCGGGCCAGCCGTTTTCACAGGCGCTGTTCGCGCGCACGGACTTCATCTACGACACCGAGCCGGCCTGCCGCGCCGTGGTCACCGTGCGCGAGCATGCGCCGCACCTGGCGCTGGCGATGTACCACGCGATCCAGCAGGCGTTTTATGCCGACGGCCGCGACACCACCCAAGCCGCCGTGCTGGGCGAAATCTGGAACGAGGTGCACGGCCGCAGCAAGCAAGCCTGGAGCCACATCGACTTTGTGCGCGACTTTGACAGCGAGGTCATGCGCCAGCGCACGCGCGACGACTTCGCGCAGGCCCAGCGCTGGGGCGTGCGCGGCTTTCCGACCCTGCTTGCCGTGGTGGATGGGCAGGCGCAACTGCTGACGAACGGGTATGCCGGTGCCGAGGTGCTGCTGCAAAGGCTGGCCGCCCTGCACTGAGAAACGGCCAATGCGCCGGAGCGGGCAGCAAGCATCTTCACCCGCAACATGATGCCGTCGACGGCGACACCGACCTGCGCTCAATGGGTATGGCGATGGTGCGCGTCCGGAAAATGCGCGTGTGTGTGCGCAATCGTGGCGTGACGGTGGGAATGGGCATGGCGCGTGCCTGGTGTCACCCCGTCCTCATGCACATGGTCGTGGTGCGGGTCTGCCTCGCCATGCGCATGCACATGGTCGTGTTCGAGCGCTTCGTGCGTATGAAAGTGCTGGTGGCTTTCCGTCAGGTGCAGCCAGACTCCCCAGGCCATCAATGCACCGGCAATGACAAGCGGCAAGGAGACCGGTTCACCGAGCAGCGCAATCGCGAGCGCGGCGCCGACAAAGGGTGCCATCGAAAAATACGCCCCGGTGCGGGCCGTGCCGAGATGACGCAGGCCGATGACAAACAGCACCAGGCTGGCGCCGTAACTCGCAAAGCCCAGCACCGCAGCGGCCACGACCACCGGCGCGCCCGGCCAGCCAGCGCCAAGGGCCAGGGCCAGCACCAGGTTGCTGGCACCTGCAGCCAGCCCCTTGACCATGGCGATGAACGACGCGTCGGACAGGGCCACCTTGCGTGTCAGATTGTTGTCCACCGCCCACGCCATACACGCGCCCAGCACCGCCAGCGCCGGCCACAGCTCCCCAACATTCGCATCGCCCGGCCAGGACAACACGATGCCGCCCGCCACAATGGCCAACATGCCAAGTGCGATGCGCCTGTCAAAATTTTCGCGAAAAACACACCAGGCCATCAGGGCGGTCAACACGCCCTCGGCATTCAGAAGCAATGAGGCACTCGATGCCGGCATGCCGGACAGTCCCACCATCAGCAGCACCGGACCGGCCATGCCACCGGCCAGCACCGCGCCGGCCAGCCACTTGCCCTGACCAGCCGGGAGTGCCACCGGTGGCGCCTTGCGCAACACCCGAAAAACGAACAGGCCCACGCCTGAACCCAGGTACAGCAAGGCCGCCAGCAACCACGGACTGGTCTGCGCCAGCAACAACTTGGCCAGCGGCGTGCCGGCGCCAAACAGAGCCGCCGCCAGCAAGGTGGCCAACACGCCGGGATGCGCCAGCGCTCTCACGCGCAAGGCCTGCGGTCACGCATGATCTGCACGCTCAGTGCATCACGCAGTGGCAATACACAAAATGCTGCACCAGCCCGGAAGGCGTGTGGTGGTCTTCCTTCACATGCTCAAGCAGTTCGAAGGCGCCGCCGAACTGGGCATGCAGCGCGTCCGGTGCGTAACGCACGACCGGCAAACCGCTGCACTCGACCGGTCCGTCAGGCCCGAACGCTGCCACGATCACGTGGCCACCCGGCCGCACTGCGTGACGCACCTGCGCCACATAGGCTGCGCGATCCGCCGCATCGGTCAGGAAATGAAAGACAGCCCGGTCGTGCCAGATGTCGACGCTGGCTTTTTCCAGCGCAATGGTGGTGATGTCGCCCTCGATCCAGCGCACACGGGCGGCCTGCTTGTGCCCCAGTCGCTGACGCGCGACCGCCAGCGCAGCGCCGGAGATATCCAGCACACCCACATTGCGCATGCCCTCGGCCAACAAGTCGTCCACCAGGCTGGATGCGCCGCCACCCACATCAACAATGTGCGCCGACTTGTCCCTGGCCACCGCGCGGATCATCTCCAGCGACAGGGTCGCGTGTGGCTGATACCAGCTCACGGCCTCGGAAGACCTGGTGCTGTAGACCTTGTCCCAATGCGATTTGGATTCCATGACAACTCCTTCAGTGATGCGGTCGGCCATTGATCATAGAGGCACGGGCGAACGGCGGCGCACCGGTCAGACGTGCCTTTTTCCCGGCGCCGACACCGCCTTGGCCGCGCCTTGCTGATCCGCAAGCTGGTGCAAGGCCTCGATGATGTGGCAATGGGTGTCGCTGCCGTCGCAGCGCGTGCGCAAGGCCTGGAGGTCTTTCTCCAGCGCCTTCAGTTCGACCAGCCGCGCGCGTACATGGCCGAGGTGGGCATCGAGCGCCTCGCGCGCCGCGGCGCAGTCGGCCCGGTTGTTGAGGTCCAGGCCCAGCAAGGTGCGCACCTCGTCGAGTGACATGTCCATGGCCCGGCACAGGCGGATGAAACGCAGCTGGTGCAGGTCGCCATCGCTGTAGAGCCGGTAGCTGTTGTCTCCGCGACCCTGCGGGCTCAGCAGTTTTTCTTTTTCATAAAAGCGGATGTTGGCGGCGCTGACGCCGCTGCGCTTCGCAGCCTCGCCGATCTGATAACCCCGCACTGCGGATGGACTTGTAGGCGGCATCGCTTGACCTTGAAGTGACTTGAGGGTTTCCAATCATGCCATTGAACCGGAGAACCTGCCATGAAGCGCCATGCCGCCCCCCTCACCGCCGCGACGACCCTGCTTGACTACCACCAACCGGCCATACAGGCCCTGATCGCGCAACGACGATGGCTGGCGCTGGACGCGTACCAGCGTATCGGCAGCATTTACGACTTCGTTCGCAACGACATCCGCTTTGGCTACAACCTGGATGACACCTTGCCCGCCTCGCGCGTGCTGGCCGACGGCATGGGCCAATGCAACACCAAAGCCACCCTGTTCATGGCCTTGCTGCGCGCAACCGGCATCGAATGCCGCTTTCACGGCTTCACCATCGACAAGGCCTTGCAGAAAGGCGCCATCACCGGACTGGCCTATGCGCTGGCGCCGCGCAACATCATCCACAGCTGGGTCGAGGTCCACCTGGCGGGGCGCTGGATCCAGCTCGAAGGCTTCATTCTCGACGCGGCCTATCTGGGCAGCCTGCAGCGCAGGTTTCCCGATCAGACCGCCTTCTGCGGATTTGGCGCCGCCACCCCCAATCTGCAGGCGCCCGGCGTGCAGTGGCAAGGCACCGACACCTATATCCAGAAAGAAGGCATCAACCGCGACCTGGGTGTGTTTGCCGACCCCGACAGTTTTTACGCGCGTCATGGCGCGAACCTCAGCGGCCTGCAGCGCTGGCTCTATCAGCGCATCATTCGTCACTGGATGAACCGCAAGGTGGCGCACATCCGCAGCGGAACGCTGCCCATCACCCCTTCCCGGGAGGCACACTGATGTCCGCCCACTGCTGCAACCATGACCCCGAACCTGGCGCCATCCAGGCCAACAGCCCGCGTTACCGGCGCATCCTCTGGATCGCGCTGATCGTCAACTTCGCGATGTTCGGCATCGAGATCGGTGCCGGCTTCCAGTCCGGCTCGGTATCGCTGCTGGCCGACGCCATCGATTTTTTCGGTGACGCCACCAACTATGCGGTGACACTTGCCGTGCTGTCCATGGGCCTGGTCTGGCGCGCCCGCGCCGCCCTGCTCAAGGCCGCCAGCATGCTGGGCTTCGGCGTGTTTGTGCTGGGCCGCGCACTGTGGGTGGCGGCGCAAGGCGGCACACCCGAGGCCCTGACCATGGGCAGCATCGGCCTGCTGGCCCTGATCGCCAACGTCGGCGTGGCAGCCCTGCTTTACGCGTACCGCGAAGGCGACGCCAACATGCGCAGCGTCTGGCTGTGCTCGCGCAACGACGCCATCGGCAACCTCGCGGTGATGCTGGCCGCGCTGGGCGTCTTCGGCACCGGCAGCGCCTGGCCGGATCTGGCAGTGGCCGCCGTGATGGCCGGGCTGGCGATCAGCGGCGGGTATGCGGTGGCCCGACAGGCGCGGCAGGAACTGCGCCGCGCGCCTCACGCATGAAGCGCCCGTCGCGGTCCCGCCTTCAGCCCCTGCGCAGCGCGGGGACTTTCGCGGCTGTTAGCATGGCGTCCGTGAAACGTCTTGTCTGTCACTTCCTGATTGTCTGGCTGGCGCTGCTGTCGGGCGGCGCCCATGCCCATGCGGCGGCCGATGCCGCGCAGGAACTGGGTCACATCGCCGTCCATGCGGTCGAGGCGCAACGGGCTGCTGCCGATGGCGCCGATGCCTCCGTTGCGGCCCATGATCACGGCCACGCCGAGACCTGCAGCCTGAGCCATTGCGGTCATGGCCATGCGACCGGCATGTTGCCCAACGCCCACCTTCAACTCGGCGCTGCGCCCGCAAGCGCCCCCTTGCCCACGCAGCAGGCCTGGGCCAGCCGCGAACAACCCAACAGCATCGAACGCCCCAAATGGGCCTTCACCACGCCAGCCGTGGTGAACCTTTGAGCTGACGGGCGCTTAACCCCCCTTTTCCTCCGCGCTCGCGCAAAGGTTCGCCGAAGTTTTTTCACTTCGGAGAACGCTCTTGCCTTCCTTTTCCCGCTTTTGTTTGCCGCGACCCGGCGCTGCCGCGCTGCTCCTGGTGGCTGCGATGGCAGCCGGCGCGAGTGCGCAAACGCCGCCGCAGCCCCGCCCTGCCGCCGCAGCATCCGCCGCTGCGCACAGCGGTCCCAGCCTGCGCCAGGCGCTGGATGCCGCCTGGGCCCTGAGCCCCGCGGCCCGCAGCACCGACAGCCGCCGCGCCGAGATGGACGCCCGTGAACGGGCTGCTTCGTCCTGGATCAACGGCTCGCCCAGCGCCCTGCTGGCACAACGCAGCGACCGCTTCAACAACAACGGGGGCTTTCGTGAATACGAAGCCGAGCTGGAGCTGCCGATCTGGACCCCCGGTGTACGCGGCGCCGCCCAGCGCGAGCTGGCAGCGCAGCGCCTGGGTTTCGAGCCGCAGCAAGCGGCCGCGCGGCTGAAACTGGCGGCCGGGGTGCGCGATGCAGCCGCCGGCCTCGCGCTGGCGCGCGCCGAGCGCGACCTGGCCGCGCGCAAGCACAGCGAAGCGCTGGCGCTGGCGCAGGATGTGGCGCGCCGCGTCAAGGCCGGCGACAGCGCGCGGGTGGACGGCTTGCAGGCCCAGTCGCTGGTCCAGCAGGCCGCCAGCACCCGCGACCAGGCGGAAGTGGCCCTGGGCCGGCTGCAGAACCAGTGGCTGGCGCTGACCGGACTGGCTGCCGCGCCTGTGCTGGACGAAGCGCTTCCGCCCGGCCAGCCTGTTGTCAGCCCCGACCACCCCGCGGTCCTGGCCGCGCAGACGCGGGTGCAGGCGGCGCAGGCCAGACTGGAACTCAGCGAAACCGACCGGCGGGACCCGATGGCCATCGGTGTCGGTGTCACGCGTGAACGCGCGACCTTTGGCGCGGCCGCCGAAACCAGCTTGCGGCTGGCGCTGAAGATCCCGTTTGGCACCGACAACCGCAATGCCCCGCGTATTGCTGCAGCGCGCGCCGAACTCGATGCCGCGCAGGCGGAGCTGGACAGCACACGGCGCCAGCTGCAGGGCGAGCTGGCATCGGCGCTGGCCGAACTCGATGCCGCGCGCCGCACACAGGCCAGCATGAGCGAACGCGCGCGCCTGGGGCAGGAGGTGCAGGCGCTGGTCGCCAAGGCCTACCGCCTCGGCGAGTCCGACCTGCCGACCCGTCTGCGCGCCGACAGCGAAAAGTTTGAAGCCGATCTGTCGCTGGACCGCGCCCGGGTCGGCCTGCAGCGCGCCCTGTCCCAATTGAACCAAGCCCTTGGATTGCTGCCATGAACCCCATTGACAAACCAAACAAGCCTCCAGCCCCTGTCCAGCAAGCGCTGGCAGCTATTATTTTGATAGCTTTCGGCTTTTTCGGACCGGCCCGGGCAGCGGGAGACCATGGCGCGGAGACGCCGGCAACGACTGGCGCCGTCTCCTCACCGCGCCTCAGCAGCCACTCCGACCTGTTCGAGCTGGTCGGCGTGGTCGACAACGGCACGATGACCATCTACCTGGACCGCTATGCCAGCAACGAACCGGTCACCGACGCGAAGATCGACGTCGAAGCCGGTGCCGCCCGGGGCATCGCCCTTGCCCAGGCCGATGGCAGTTACAGCTTCAGGCATCCAGTGTTCGGCCAGGCCGGCACCTTGCCAGTCAGCTTTGTGGTCGCCGCGGGCCAGGACACCGACCTGCTGGGCGGCGACCTGGTGATCCCCGAGACCCACGCTGACGACGAGCATGCCGGCGCAACGCGGCCCTGGCTGCGCTGGGCGGCTTACGCGGGCGCTGCCCTGGTGCTGGCGGCATGGTCCACCGCAGCATGGCGAAACCGCCGTCGCAAGGGTCTCGCCGGTTGGATGGCCGCCAGCCTCATCGCGCTGGGTGCGGCAAGCCCCTGGGACGCGCACGCTGGCCCGGGCCACGACCACGGTGACGAGTCTGCGCCCGCCGCAGGCGGCAACGCGCCGCGGCGCCTGGCCGATGGCGGCGTGTTTTTGCCCAAGGCCAGCCAGCGGCAACTTGGCGTGCGCACCATCAGCGTCGAAGAAGCGTCGCTGCCGACCACGGTTGAACTGACCGGCCGGGTGGTGCTCGACAGCAATGCCGGCGGCAAGGTGCAGCCGACGCAGGCTGGGCGCATCGAAGCCGGCCCGCGCGGCCTGCCGCAACTGGGTCAGGCCGTGCGCAAGGGTGAGGTCCTCGCCGTGGTGCGCGCTTCCAGCAGCGCGATTGAACGCGCCAACCAGCAGGCCCAAAGTGCCGAGCTCAACGCCAGCCTGGCGCTGGCGCGCCGGCGTGTGGAGCGGCTGCAGCAGCTGGAAGGCACGGTGCCGCAAAAAGACATCGAGGCTGCGCAGTCGGACGTGACCAGCCTGCGCCAGCGCGCAGCCGCCGTGGCCGGCAGCGTGTCGGCCACCGAGGCGCTGCGGGCGCCGGTCTCTGGCGTGATTGCCGCCGCCAGCGTGGTGACCGGCCAGGTCGTCAACGCGGGCGACCTGCTGTTCGAGATTGTCGATCCCGCCCGCATGAGTGTGGAAGCCAGCGCCTTTGATGCGGCGCTGCCAGCCAACATCGCCTCGGCCAGCGCCAGTGCCGCGCCCGGCAGCAGCGTGCCGCTGCAGTTTGTCGGCGCCGGCAGCAGCCTGCGCGAAGGCGCGATTCCGCTGGTGTTTCGCACCGTGCCGGGCAAGCCCGCCCTGCCGCTGTCCATCGGCCAGCCGGTCAAGGTCACGGTGCAAACCCAAAACCGGGTCCAGGGTTTTGCCGTGCCGAACGGCGCGGTGGTCAAGAACACCAGCAACCAGGACATGGTCTGGGTCCACACCGGCGCCGAAGTTTTCGCGCCGCGCACCGTGCGCTCCTTGCCGCTGGACGGCAGCACCGTCGCGATTGTCGATGGCATCAAAGCCGGTGACCGGGTGGTGACGCAGGGCGCGTCGCTGGTCAACCAGGTTCGCTGAGACCAGGGCCGCACACCATGTTTGAAAAAATTGTCCACGCCTCGCTCGCCAACCGCCTGATGGTGGTGGTGCTGTCGGTGCTGCTGCTGGTGGTCGGTGCGTTGACGCTGGTGAAAATGCCGGTCGATGTGTTTCCCGACCTGAACAAACCCACCGTCACCTTGCAGGCCGAGGCCGGCGGCATGGCGCCCGAGGAAGTCGAGCAACTGATCACCGCGCCGCTGGAAATCGCCATGGGCGGCATCCCGGGGGTCGAGAGCATCCGTTCGGTTTCCAGCGTCGGCCTGTCCTTTGTTTACGTCACCTTCGACTGGAAAACCGACATCTACCGCGCCCGGCAGATGGTGAGCGAGCGCCTGCAACTGGCGCGCGAGCAATTGCCGCAGGGCGTGGAGCATGTCGGCATGGGCCCGATCAGCTCCATCATGGGCGAGATCATGCTGCTGGCGCTGCCCATCGACACCGGCAAGACCAGCCCGATGGCGGTGCGCGAATACGCCGACTTCGTGATGCGGCCACGCCTCTTGAGCCTGCCCGGCGTGGCCCAGGTGGTGCCGATTGGCGGCGAGGTGCGCCAGTACCAGGTGCAACCCGACACCGCGTTGATGGCCGCGCTCAAGGTCGATCTGGAAAACATCGAAGCTGCGCTCAAGGGTTTCTCCGGCAACTCCAGCGGTGGTTTTCTCGAGCTCAATTCACGCGAGTACCTGATCCGCAATATCGGCCGAACGACACGGTTGCAGGACCTGGAGCGCCTGCCGGTGGCTTTCCAGAACGGCAAGCCGATCCAGCTCAACCAGGTCGCCAAGGTCATGTTTGCGCCAGCCATCAAGCGCGGCGACGCGGGCCTGAACGGCCAACCCGCCGTGATTCTGGGCATCCAGAAACAACCCGATGCCGACACCGTGGCGCTGACGGAAAAAGTCGAGGCCGCCATCGCGGAACTCAAAAAGGGCATGCCGCCCGGCATGGGGGAACCCCAGGTCACGATGCGCCAGGCGACCTTTATCGAAACCTCGGTGGACACCCTAAAAGGCAAGTTGATGCTGGCGTTTGCGGTGGTGGCGGTGGTGCTGTATCTGTTTCTGCTGAACCTTCGCACCACCGTGATTTCGCTGGTGGCCATTCCGATTTCGTTCATGGCGACCGTGATGGTTTTCAGGTATTTCGGTTTTTCCATCAACACCATGACGCTGGGCGGTCTGACGATTGCCATCGGCGAGCTGGTTGATGATGCCGTGGTGGGCGTGGAAAATGTGCTGCGCCGCCTGAAAACGGACCGCGCCGCGCATCCTGGCAGCCGGCTCGGCCCTCTCGAGCTGATTGCCAGAGCCACGCTGGAAGTGCGCTCCGGCATCGTGATTGCCACCCTGATTGTTGTGCTGGTGTTGGTGCCACTGTTCTTTTTGCCGGGTGTCGAGGGCCGCTTGATGCAGCCGCTGGCCGTGGCGTACATCGTCGCGATGCTGGCATCCATGCTGGTGTCGGTGACGCTCACGCCCGTGATGGCGTATTACCTGTTGCCGCGGATGAAGGGGCTGGACCATGGCGATACGCGGGCCCAGCGATGGCTGAAAGCACGTTATGCAAAAGCACTGGCGCATGTGCTGGACCGTCCTCGCGCCTGGGTGAGCGCCGGCGCGCTTGCTGCGGCACTGGCCATGGCGGCCGTGCCGTTCTTTCCCACAACTTTCCTGCCGCCCTTCAACGAGGGTGTGGCGCTGGTCGGCCTGCGCCTGAACCCCGGCACCACGCTGACCGAATCGGCCCGCATGGGCAGCATTGCCGAGAAAGCCCTGGCCGGCGTGCCCGAGGTCGAACATGTGGGCCGGCGCTCGGGCCGGGCCGAGCTCGATGAACATGCCGAAGGTGTGCATGTGTCGGAGCTGGACTTGAAGCTCACGCGCAGTGAACGCAGCATGGAAGAGATTTATGCGGATATCCGCAGCCGCGTCGCGACACTTCCTGCAGCCATCGGCATCGGCCAGCCGATCAGCCACCGCATCGACCACATGCTGTCGGGCGTGCGTTCTCAAATCGCCATCAAGATTTTTGGCGATGACCTGGACACACTGCGCACGCAGGCCGAGGCGCTGCGGCAACAGCTGGCCGGCATCCAGGGTGTGGTGGACCTGGAAGTCGAGAAACAGGTGCTGACGCCGCAGATCAAAATCCAGGTGGACCATGACCGCGCCCTCGGACTGGGACTGCCGCCAGCCAGATTGCTGCAGCAGCTGCAGGTGCTCATCGACGGCGAAAAAGTCACGCAGATTGTCGAAGGCAGCCGCCGCTTCAACCTGGTGCTGCGCCTGCCGGAAACCGCGCGCGGCATCGAAGGCCTGCGCAACCTGATGATAGACACCCCCGGCGGCCGCGTGCCGCTGAGCCAGCTCGCCAGTATCGAGGAAGGCGACGGCCCGAACCAGGTCAGCCGCGACGACGGGCGAAGGCGCATCGTGCTGTCGGCCAATGCGCAGGGCCGGGCGCTCAGCGAGGTGGTGACCGACATGCGGGCAGCCATTGCCGCTACCGCCCTGCCCGAGGGTTATTTCATCACGATAGGCGGACAGTTCCAGGCGCAGGAAGAGGCCTCGCGCCTGATCGGCCTGCTGTCGCTGGGCTCGGTGGCGATGATCTTCCTGATTCTTTACTCGCGCTACAGATCCGGTGTACTCGCCGCCATCATCATGGCCAACATACCGCTGGCGCTGGTCGGGGCGGTGGTGGGG
>PNNC01000186.1 GCA_013824015.1 Polaromonas sp. | reverse complement strand
AAAAATGGATCAGGGCGAGCGATTGTCTGAGCGAAGCGAGTTCGAGCGAGACCCCATTTTTTTCGAGCACCGCAGCTTGCCCCGGAGCGCAGCGCAGGGGATCCAGACCATAGCGTCGCCTTTTCTTTGGTGACTTTCTTTTGGCGAAGCAAAAGAAAGTGAGTTGCCGCCGGGCAACCCCCGGCTTGCGGGCCAACCCAAACGGTGCGAGCTGGCCAACATGGATCCCGGATCCAGTCCGGGATGACAGACAGGGCTGGAATTGCTATCAATTAGATAGCTGGAGACGCCCATTGGACATGGGCCAGCGTCCCAAAACGCTTATAAAACCCGGGCCTGGACCGCCGCCGCCGCAGCTTCCGCCTGCAGCCGCTGGTACTTCTGCCACAGCGTTTCCCGGTTTTCGATAAACGCCGGATTGACGGGAATACAAGCCACCGGACAGACCTGGACACACTGCGGCTCGTCGAAGTGCCCGACACATTCGGTGCAGCGCTGCGGGTCGATCTCGTAGATCTCGGGTCCCATGTAAATGGCCTGGTTCGGGCACTCCGGCTCGCACACGTCGCAGTTGATGCACTCGTCGGTGATCAGCAGGGCCATGGTCAGACCTTCTTCTGCACCTGCTGCAGGGCGATGGCGATACCGGGACTGACCATCTGGCCGACGTCGCCGCCGAGCTTGCTGATCTCGCGCACCAGCGTGCTGCTGATGCATTGCAGCGGCGCGTCGGGCAGCAGGAAAACAGTTTCTACCCCGGGCCGCAGCTTGCGGTTCATCGCCGCCATCTGGGCCTCGTAGTCGAAGTCGGTGATGTTGCGAATGCCGCGGACAACGGCGACGGCCTGCTGCGCGGCGCAGAAATCCATGATCAGGCCATCAAAGGGCAGGACACTGACATGGCCCATGTCGCGCGTCTCGGCCTGCACCTGCGCGATGCGCGCATCCAGACTGAACAGTGTTTTTTTGTGATGCGCTGCCGCCACGCCGATGATCAGTTGATCAAACAGTCCGGCAGCGCGCCGCACCACGTCCGCGTGACCGAGCGTGAACGGGTCAAAGGTGCCAGAATAAACAGCAATGCGGGAAGGGGTCGCCATGGGCCAATTATGCCCGGGGCCCTGCGGCGCCGCCTGTCCCTGCCGGCTGCAGGGCTACGCGGGTGGACGGGCCCGGACCAGCAGGTGGAAGAACACCGCGCCGGCCTTGCCGCTGCGGTGGACCTTCAGGCCGTAATCGGCCAGCGCCTCGTCGTCCCAGGCTTTGGGCGACTCGAGGTAAACATAACCGGGCTCCGCCACGGCCTGGGCAGCGGCCTTGAGCGCAGCTTCGAACAGCGGTGAATCAAACGGCGGATCGAGAAACACCAGTTGCTGGCTGGCTGGCGACTGCCGCCGCAGCAGCGCGATGCCGTCGCCGCGTTCGACCTGGACCATGGTCGCCTGCAACTTGAGCTGCAGCGCCTTCAGGCGCGCCACCAGGGCTGCATCCTGCTCGCACAGCAGCACCGCGGCCGCACCGCGCGAGGCGGCCTCGAAGCCCAGCACGCCGGTGCCGGCGAACACGTCGATGCAGCGCCAGCCGGCAAGGTCCTGGCCCAGCCAGTTGAACAGCGTCTCGCGTACGCGGTCGGGCGTGGGCCGCAGTCCGGGCTTGTCGGGCACCGGGAGTTTGGTCCGTTTGTACTGCCCGCCGATGATGCGGATCTCGCCGGGTGGCACCGACTTGCGCGCCACCACCTTGCCGGACCGGGCGCGTGCCGCCGGCGCTTTTTCGGACGCCGGCGCGGCTTTCGCAGGGGTGTATTTCACGGCGCGGCTCCCACGGTCACGGTGACCATTTTTTCGGGCTGCAGCTTGCGTGCAAAAGCAGCCTGGATGTCGGCCGCGCTGACTTTCGCAATCTGCGCGGTCCAGGTCTCCAGGTAATCGAGCGGCAAATCGTTCCAGGCGATGTTGGACAAATTGCCCAGCAGCTTGAGGTTGCTGTCAATCAGCAGCGGGAAGCCGCCGATCAGGTTGTCTTTCGCGGCCTTGAGTTCGGCGGCGGTCGGGCCTTCGGCGACGAACTTCGCCAGCACCTGACGCGCCACGGCGATGGCCTGCGCCGCCTGGTCGGGCCGGGTCTGCAGGCCGATGGTGAAGGCGCCGGCGTGGCGCCCCGGCGAAAAACCGCTGTACACGCTGTAGCTCAGTCCGCGTTTTTCACGCACCTCCTCGGTCAGGCGTGACACAAAGCCGCCGCCGCCCAGTATGTAGTTGCCGACCGTGATCGCGAAAAAGTCCGGGTCGTTGCGCTTGAAACCGGGCTGGCCCATCAGCACATGGGCCTGCGCCGAATCAAACGGAATGCGCAGTTCCTGGGCGGCCTGCAACGGCGGCACCTCGGCCACCGGCGGCAGCGCCGCAACCGTGGCGCAATCGGTTTTCGGCAGGCGCGCCAGCAAGGTGCTCACCAGCCCGTCAGCCTGCGCGCGCGTGACCGCGCCGAC
Source organism: Polaromonas sp. (assembly GCA_013824015.1). Taxonomy (GTDB): domain Bacteria; phylum Pseudomonadota; class Gammaproteobacteria; order Burkholderiales; family Burkholderiaceae_C; genus Polaromonas. The sequence continues at coordinate 25,400 of PNNC01000186.1, read as the reverse complement.
GATGCTCACGCGGGCGTTGCAGCGCGTGAACCAGGCGGCATGAAACGCCCGCATGTCAGCCACGTTGATGCGCTCCAGGCTGGCCGGTGTGACCTCATGGCCATAGGGATGGCCACCGTAAACCGCCTTGCCGTAGGCGCGCGACGCCACGCTGCCAGGGCGCGTGTAGGACTCTTTCAGTTGCGCCAGCAGGCGCTGCCGGTCGCGTTGCCAGACAGCGTCGGGAAAGGAGGGTTCGGCGATCTGCCGCGCCGCGAGGGCGACCGCCTGGTTCAGCAGTTCCGGCTCGGTCAGGCTGCGCAGCGAAAAGCTGAAGCGGTCGGAACCGGCTGACGCGCCAAACGCCGCGCCCAGGTCGGCCCAGGCCTCGCCCAGCGCGTTTTCATCCAGGGCCGGCTCGTTGCCGCGTGCCGCCACGCCCTTGGAAAACAGCGCCGCTGCCGCACCGGCCAGGCCCGCCTGGTCGGCGCCCACGCGCCGGCTGCCGGCGTCGAAGTCCAGCTGAACATCGACCATGGCAATCGCCGGGCTCTCGACCAAGTAGACCCTGGCACCGCCGGGCTGTGTCCACTGCTGCACCGGAATGGCCGCCTGCGCCGACATGGAACCCAAAAGGCCTGCAGCCCATAGCAGGCAGGCGCCAGCAGCTCTGTTTTTGATAGCAAATTTCACAAACATGTTCCGGAAAAACGGTGAAAGAGAACGAGCCTGCGGCTCAATGACGGCTGGCTGCGGCCGGCGCCCGCCTCTGGCGCGACGGGTCCGGCGGCTGCGGCAGCAGGGTCGCGATGGTCAGCTGGTCGTCGCCGAAATAACGCGCAGCCACGGCCTGCACTTCGGCCGCCCTGATGCCGCGCAACTGGCTGATCAGGCGTTCGTCGGTGTCCAGCGGCAGGCCGTTGATCCAGTACGAGCCGAGCTGGCGCGCCTGGTTGAACACCGCGTCGAGCTTGTAGGTTTCGCTGGCGATCCACTGGGTCTTGACACGCTTGAGCTCGGCCTCGCTGACGCCCTCGCTGGCCACCCGCGCCACCTGCGCGCGCAGCGCGTCGCTGAGCTGCTGCGCGGTTTTGCCTTCGGCCGGCACACCGTCGAGGGAAAACAGCTGCGGACCACGCCCGATCAGGCCGTTCGACGCACCGGCACTGTCGGCCAGGCGCTGCTCACCCTGGGTCAGTGCGCGGTCCAGCCGGGCACCGCTGTAACCGTCGAGCACCGCCGACAGCACCGTCAATGCGAGTGCGTCGCGGTTGAAGGCGCCTGCTGTGTCGGCAGCGCCGGCCACCGGTGTGCGCAGGCCGGGCACCTTGAAAGACAGGCTGACATACGCCTGGCTGGCAGGCGCCTTGAAGTCCAGTTTGCGCAGGCCGGTCTGCAGCGGCTCGACACGCGGCTTGCGCGCCGGCACAACGCCGGCGGGGATGGCGCCGTAATATTTCTCGACCAGGCGCCGAACCTGCGCCACATCCACGTCGCCGGCCACCACCACCGCCGCGTTGGCGGGCACATACCAGCGCCGGTAAAACGCGCGCGCATCGTCGGGCGTCATCGCGTCCAGGTCGCTCATCCAGCCGACCACCGGCCGCCGGTAGGGCGACGCCACAAACGTCATGGCGTTGGCGGTTTCATACATCAGCGCGCGCGGCGAATCTTCGGTGCGCAGGCGGCGCTCTTCCTTGACCACTTCGAGCTCCCGCGTGAACTCGTCATCGGCCCACTGGTTGCGCGCAAAACGGTCGGCCTCCAGGCGCATCACGTCCTCAAGCCTGTCCGACGGAATCTGCTGGTAGTAACCGGTCGCGTCGCGCGAGGTGAAGGCATTTTCGCGGCCGCCCAGCGCCGCCACGCGGCGCGAGAACTCGCCGGGCTTGAGGTCTGGCGTGCCCTTGAACATCATGTGCTCCAGCACGTGTGCGACGCCGCTGGTGCCATCGACCTCGTCCATGGAGCCGACACGCACCCAGAGCATGTGGGCCGCCGTCGGTGCGCGCCTGTCGGTCTTGACGATCACCGTCAGGCCGTTGGCGAGCTGGAATTGTGTGACCGGGGCAGCGGCCGATGCAGCGGTTTGCGCCCGGACGGCAGGCGCAGTCGCCGCGAGGATGAAAAGGCACAGGGCCAGGGGCCGGCAGGCCTGGCGTGTGCTTGCTGAAAATCGGTTCAATAACCCCATGAAGTGCTGTCCCCTGTGTTTCATAGAATAGTGTGACTCCAAAGCACACCCAATGTTCAGTTTCTTCAAGAAAAAAAAACCTGCTGACGCCCCCGCCGCCGCACCGGCAGCGCCCCTGCCGTCCCCCGCACCCGCCCCTGCAACGGCCGCCGCAGCAGCCGCGCCCTTGCCCGGCGGCAGCCTCATCGGCAGTGCGCTGGTCACGCCCATCGAGATCCCGCTGCCCGGTGCCGCGCCAGCGGTGCGCGAACACTGGGTCAGCAAACTGCGCTCGGGCCTGCACAAGACCGGCGCCAGCATTTCGGGCGTCTTCACCGGCACCCAGATCAACGAGGAACTGTACGAGGACCTCGAGTCGGCGCTGCTGATGGCCGATGCCGGCACCGCCGCCACCAGCTACCTGCTGGGCGAGGTCAGACAGCGTGTCAAGGACAGCGGCGTGACCCATCCGGTGGCGGTCAAGAACATCCTGACCGACGCACTGACCCAGCTGCTCAAGCCGCTGGAGCAGGCGCTGGTGATCGGCGAGTTCAAGCCGACGGTGATCATGGTGGCGGGCGTCAACGGCGCCGGCAAAACCACCTCCATCGGCAAGCTCACGCGGCATCTGGCCGGTGAAGGCGCATCGGTGCTGCTGGCTGCGGCCGACACCTTTCGTGCGGCCGCGCGCGAGCAGCTCGAGGTCTGGGCCGACCGCAACATGGTCGAGATCGTCAGCCAGGAAGGCGGCGATCCGGCGGCCGTCAGTTTTGATGCGGTCAGTGCCGGCAAGGCGCGCGGCAAGGACGTGGTGCTGGTGGACACTGCGGGGCGGCTGCCGACGCAATTGCACCTGATGGAAGAACTGCGCAAGATCAAACGTGTGGTCAGCAAGGCCGACAGCTCGGCTCCTCACGAGATCCTTCTGGTCATCGATGGCAACACCGGCCAGAACGCGCTGAGCCAGGTCAAGGCCTTTGACGAGATCCTGCAACTGACCGGCCTGATCGTGACCAAGCTGGACGGCACGGCCAAGGGCGGCGTGCTGGCCGCGATTGCGTTGTGGGCGCGCGAGCGCGCGAAAGCCATGCCGGGGCTCAAGCCGGTGCCGGTGTATTTCATCGGCGTCGGCGAGAAACTCGAGGACCTCGAAACCTTCAACGCGCGCGAATTCTCGCAGGCCCTGCTGGCCTAGGCCGCGCCCAGCCTCAGCAGCAGCACCCCGGCCACCACAAAAGCCACGATAAACACCGTCTCTCCCAGCAGCAGCGCCACCGGCTTCCAGCCCAGCTTGAGCAGGTCTTCAAAACTGGTCTTGACACCGGCCGCGGCAATCGCGGTGACCAGCATCCAGCGCGAGGCATCGCCGGCCACTTTGGCCATGTCGGGCGTGATGGTGCCCACGCTGGCCAGCATCACCAGCACGATGAAGGCCAGCAAAAAGCCGGGAATCAGCGGCACCTCGGTATCCGGCGTTTTGACACCCGGGTGCTTGCGGTACAACACCGCGATCACCAGCACCACCGGCATCAGCAGCATCACGCGAAACAGCTTGACCAGGGTCGCGGTATCACCGGCCTGCGGACCCAGCATCATGCCGGCGGCCACCACCTGGGCCACGTCATGGATGGAGCCGCCGAGCACAATGCCGGCCTGCGCCGGGCTCAAGCCGATGGCGTTCAGGCTGAAGGGATAAATCACCATGGCCAGCGTTGACAACACCGTGACGCCAACCACGGCCAGCAGCGTGAAACGCTCGTTCTCGCGGGTCTGCGGCAGCACCGAGGACACCGCCAGCGCCGCCGATGCGCCGCAGATCGCCACCGCGCTGCCGGTCAGCACCCCCTGATCACGCGCGCAGCCCAGCCAGCGCGCCAGCAACAGGCCGCAGCTGATGGTCAGCAACACCGCCAGCACCATCAGCAGCGCCGTCTGCAGGCCGAGCTCGGCCACCTGCGCAAAGGTGATGCGCGCGCCCAGCAGCGCCACGCCCACACGCAGCACCGTGCGGCCGCAGAAGTTGATGCCCTGGACCACCCGCGGGTCGCCGTTGAGGAAGTGGAAGGCCAGCCCGATCAGCAGCGCATACAGCAACTGCGGGCCGCCATAGTGTTCGGAGACAAAGGTGGCCGACAGCGCGATCACCCCACACACCAGCACGCCGGGAAAATGCCGGCCCAGCTGCGCGCGCCAGCGGTGGATAAAAGCCCCCGGGCTCATGGCGATTTCGACAGCATGCTGACGTAGTCGTGCGCCTGCGTGTTGATCGTCGAGACCCGGTACTCGACCGGCCTGTCGCCAAAGGTCAGCGCCAGCCGGTGCACCTCCATCACCGGTGCACCGGCCGGCAGTCCCAGCACACGCGCCACCGCCCGTCCGGCTGCGACCGCGCGGGCGCGCTCCTGCGCGCGCAGCACCGTGATGCCGAAGTCGGTCTGGAACAGCGCGTAAATGGTGCTGGGACGTTCGGAAAAGCGCTTTTCGGTGAGATGGCGGAACAGCGCTGCGGACAGGGTGAGCCGGTCATGGATCACGACACGACCGCGCAGCGCCAGCCGGTTTTCTATCCTGAACACCGCGTCGCCGGGCTGCATGCGCAGGGCCTGCGCCTCGGCCTCGTCAGCCTGCTCGCGCGCAAAGGCGATGCAGTCGATGTCGGGAAAGGGTTGCTCGCGCGGCGTGTCGTCCTCCGGGTCCCAGCGCGGCTCGACATGGAAAAACTGGAACATGAAACGCGCCCGGTTGTGCGGCGCGACAAACGTGCCCTTGCCCTGGCGCCGCACCAGCACGTGTTCGTGCACGAGTTCGTCAACCGCGTGGCGCAAGGTGCCTATGCTGACCTGCAGGGCCAGCGCCAGCGTGGCTTCGCTGGGCAGGGGTTTTCCCGGACCGTAGTGGCCGTCCTCGATGATTTTCTGCAGTTCACGCTTGACCTGGCGGTACAGCGGCAGCGAGTCGTCCGCGGAAGACGTCTTGAGGGGAACCGTTTTGTTTTTGACCTGCACCGGGCTATTGGAACATCGCAGCTCAGGGTCGTACAAGTCATTTATATGAGTTGATTGACAAGCTTTGGGGGGTGCCTAGACTGGCGGCTCGATTCACTCGGACCTCTGGAACAACAATGATTCATTTTGTATTGCATGACGCCAAGGACACCGTGGCGGTGGTGGTCGTCGAAGGTGTGAAGTCGGGCATGGACATGACCGGCTGGATCATGGACGAAGACCGCATGATCAATGTCAAGGCGCAGCAGGACATCCCGATCGGCCACAAGGTCGCGCTCAAGGACATGGCCACAGGCGACACCGTCTGGAAGTACGGCATCGACATGGGCAAGGTGGTGGCCGACATCAAGGCCGGCCAGCACGCCCACGTGCACAACATCAAAACAAAAAGGTGGTAGGCCGGCGAAGGGCGAAAAGAGGGGCCCCGCGCAGCGGGGATCGGGCCTGTAGTCGGCCTGCGGCCCAAAGGGCCGCGATCATCACAATCACATCAAGGACTCTTCATGTCAGTCATCGATAAAAACACCACCTTCCTCGGCTACCGGCGCGAAAACGGACGCGTCGGCGTGCGCAACCACGTGATCATTCTTCCGCTGGACGATTTGTCCAACGCCGCCGCCGAAGCCGTGGCCCACAACATCAAGGGAGCGATGGCCATTCCGCACCCCTACGGCCGGCTTCAGTTCGGCGCCGACCTCGAGCTGCATTTCCGCACCCTGATCGGTGCCGGCTGCAACCCCAACGTGGCCGCCGTCGTGGTCATCGGCATCGAGGACAGCTGGACCAAAAAAGTGGTGGACGGCATTGCCACGACCGGCAAGCCGGTGGTGGGCTTCGGCATCGAGGGCCATGGCGACCACGAAACCATCATGCGCGCCTCCAAAGCCGCCCGCGAGTATGTGCAGTGGGCCAGCGAGAAGCAGCGCGAGGTCTGCCCTATCTCCGAACTCTGGGTTTCCACCAAGTGCGGCGAATCCGACACCACCTCCGGCTGCGGCGCCAACCCGACCGTCGGCAACGCCTTCGACAAGCTGCATCCGCTGGGCAACTACCTGTGTTTCGGCGAGACCTCCGAGATCACCGGCGGTGAAAAAATTGTGGCCGAACGCTGCGCCACCGATGCAATCCGCGAGCAGTTCATGTTCATGTTCAACCGTTACCAGGCCATGATCGACAGGCACAAGACCAGCGACCTGTCGGACTCGCAGCCGACCAAGGGCAACATCGCTGGCGGCCTGACCACCATCGAGGAAAAGGCGCTCGGCAACATCCAGAAAATCGGCAAGAAATGCACGGTGGACGGCGTCATTGACAAGGCCGAGATGCCGACACACCCGGGCCTGTGGTTCATGGATTCGTCGAGTGCTGCCGCCGAAATGGTCACACTGTGCGCCGCTTCCGGTTATGCCGTGCACTTTTTCCCCACCGGCCAGGGCAATGTGATCGGCAACGCGATTGTTCCGGTGATCAAGATCTGCTCCAACCCGCGCACCGTCCGCCTGATGAGCGAACACATCGACGTGGACACCTCGGGCCTGTTGCAGCGCGAGATCACGCTGGACCAGGCCGGTGACAAGTTGCTCGAAAGCATGTTGCGCACGGCCAATGGTCGTTTGACGGCCGCTGAAGCGCTGGGCCATCGGGAATTTGTGTTGACGCGCCTGTTCGAATCAGCCTGAACATGGCCCGTATCGTCATCAGCGAGTTCATGGACGAACGCGCGGTCGCGCAACTGGCGGTGGCGCACGACGTGTTGTACGACCCGCTGCTGGTGGACGACCTGCCGCGCCTGATCACAGAAGCGCAGACGGCCGATGTGCTGATCGTGCGCAACCGCACGCAGGTGCGCCATGCGCTGCTGTCGGCACTGGGCCGCTGCAAGCTGGTTGGCCGCCTCGGTGTCGGGCTGGACAACATCGATGTGGCCGGCTGTGAAGCCCGGGGCATGCGGGTGATTCCGGCCAGCGGAGCCAACGCGCTCAGCGTGGCCGAGTACGTGATCACCAGCGCGATGATGCTGCTGCGTGGCGCCTATACCTCCACGCCGGCCGTGGCGGCCGGCCAGTGGCCGCGCGTGCCCTTGAGCGAAGGGCGCGAGACCGCCGGCCAGACCCTGGGCATCATCGGTTTCGGCGCCATCGGCCAGACCACCGCCCGGCTGGCGCAGGCCCTGGGCATGAAGGTCATCGCCTTCGATGCCATGCTGGCGGCGGACGCGGCCGTGTTTGCGCAAAGCGGGGTAGCGTTCGCGCCGCTTGACGAACTGGTCGCCCGCGCCGATGTGGTGACGCTGCACGTGCCGCTGGTGGACGGCACGCGCGGCCTGTTCCATGCCGCCCGCATCGCGGCGATGAAACCGGGCGCCATCCTGATCAACACCTCACGCGGCCATATCGTGGACCTGCCTGCGGTGGCGGCCGCCTTGCGCGCCGGACGCCTCGGCGGCGCCGCCATCGACGTGTTTGACGTCGAGCCGCTACAGGCCAGCGATGTGCTGCAGGATTGCCCCCGCCTGCTGTTGACACCCCATGTGTCCGGCCTCAGTGTCGAGGCCAATGAACGTGTTTCTTTCATGATTGCCGACAAAATTCTGGAGCACCTGCGCTGATGGCCCAACTGTCCCTCGAACAAGCCACCACTCTGGCCCGGCGCGCCTTGCGCCATGCCGGCGCCGGTGAAGCCATGGCCGCCAGCACCGCGCTGGCGCTGGTCCGCGCCGAAGCCCAGGGCCTGGCCTCGCACGGCCTGGTCCGGGTGCCGCAGTACGCCACCCATTTGCGCAACGGCCGCGCCGACGGCAAGGCCCAGGCCGTGATCGCGCGGCACAAGGGCGCGGCGCTGCTGGTCGATGCGAAGCAGGGCCTGGCTTTCCCGGCCTGCGATCTGGCCGTCGCCACCGCCATCACCACCGCCCGCTCGCTCGGCGTCTGTTTTGCCGGTGTCACCAACAGCCACCACTGCGGCGTGCTGGTCGACCACCTGCGCGCGGTGGCCGATGCCGGCATGGTCGGTCTGGGCTTTGCCAACTCGCCAGCGGCCATGCCGGCGGCCGGCGGCAAACATCCGGTTTTCGGCACCAACCCGGTGGCTGCGGCCTTTCCGCGCCGCAACGCCGACGCCATGATGATCGACCTGTCCCTCAGCGAGGTCGCGCGCGGCAAGCTGATGGTCGCTGCCAAAGAGGGTCGTCCGATTCCGCTGGGCTGGGCGCTCGACAGCCAGGGCCAGCCGACGACCGACGCGAAGGCCGGCCTGGCCGGCTCCATGCTGCCGCTGGGCGCCGTCAGCAGCCCCAAGGGCTCGATGCTGGCCCTGATCGTCGAGCTGCTGGTCACGGCGCTCGTCGGCGCGCAATTCGGCTTTGAAGCCTCCTCGTTTTTTGTCGATGAAGGCAATGCGCCGCGCCTCGGCCAGGCTTTTCTGGTGATCGACCCGGGCGCGCTCGCCGGCAGCGATGCCTATTTCGACCGCATCGAAACCCTGATCGCCGAGATGCTGATCGACGACGGGGTGCGCCTGGCAGGCGCGCGCAGGACAGGCCTGGAACAACAGGCGAAGCAATCGGGGCTGACGATTCCGGACGCCCTGAAAGACCAGCTCGAGATGCTGGCGGCATAAGCCTGTTGGTGGTGGCGCTGCCCGGGGGGCGGGCGTGGCATGGACAGGCTTCAACCTTAAAACGAAGGAGACAGACATGAAACGTAGAGACATCGTGGGTGCATCCGCCGCCGGGGCCTTGCTGGCCTCGGCGCCGGCCTGGGGCCAGACGCCGACCTTTCCCAAGCCCGGTGCCACCCTCAAGTACGTCGTGCCTTTTGCGCCGGGCGGACTGACCGACATGATGGCGCGCACCGTGGCGCAAAAACTCAGCGAGGCCTGGAAGGTGTCGGTGATCGTGGAAAACAAGGCCGGCGGCAACGCGCAGATCGGCGCGGAGCAGGTGGCCAAATCGACCCCGGACGGCAGCAGCCTGCTGGCGATCACGCTGACCCATGCCGCCAACGTGGCGCTGTTCCCGAACGCGGCCTACAGCTTCACCAGAGACCTGCGTCCGGTCGCGCTGCTGGCCGGCTCGCCGATGCTGGTGGTGGTGCCGGCCACCAGTCCGATCAAGGACTTCCGGGACCTGATCGCCGTGTCGAAAACAAAACAGCTCAATGCCGGCTCCAGCGGCAACGGCACACCGCCGCACCTGACCATGGCGCTGTTCAACGACCTGAACAAGACGCAGATGACCCATATCCCCTACAAGGGCGGCGCGCCGTCCATGACCGACCTGATCGGTGGCCAGCTCGACGTGATCTTCTCGAACTTCCCGGAGTCGATTGCACACGTCAAGGGCGGCAAGCTGCGCGCGCTGGCGATTTGCAGCCTGAGTCGCCATCCCATGGTGCCGGACGTGCCGACCGCCATGGAGTCGGGCATGCCCGGGCTGTTCGTGGAAAACTGGACCGGCGCGATGATTCAGGCCAAAACCCCGGACGCCATCGTGGACCGCTACTCACGCGAGATGATCAAGACCATGTTCAGCGCCGATGTCGAGGAACGCGCGCGCCTGCAGGGCTTCCGCGTCACGCGCAAGGGCGCGGACGAGTTCGCGGTATTCCTCAAAAGCGAGATTGACCGCTGGAGCCGCATCATCCGCACGGCAAAAATTGCCGCCAGCTGAGCAGTCGCCAGGGCGTCAGGGCGTCAGGGGCCAGGCACGACGGTAATTCCCCTGATGCCGCGAAGCGCCCGGATACCTTAGAGTGAACTCCTGCCGGTCCTGTTGACCGGCGCTGGAGGCATCATGACAAGCAGCGTTTCTTCCGACTCCACCGGCATGCGCCGGGTCGATCAGTTGCTGGCGCATTACGAAGAGAGCCACCGCAACCCGCAAAACGAGCTGATCCACTTCATCGCCATCCCGCTGATCATGCTGAGCCTGGTCGGCATGATGTTTGCGCTGCATCCCTTTGTGGCCTACGCCTTCATCGCGGCCAGCATGGTGTATTACCTGCGCCTGTCGCTGGTGTTTCTCGTAACCATGCTGCTGTGGTCGGTACTGACTGTGGCACTGGTGTTCGCGATGGGGGCCAGGGTGCTGGAGCTGTCGGTCGCGATTTTTGTCGGCGCCTGGATACTGCAGTTCATCGGCCACAAGCTGGAAGGCAAGAAACCCTCGTTTTTTGAGGATATCCAGTACCTCTGGGTCGGCCCGCTGTTCGTGCTGAGCAGGCTTTTCACCAAACTGGGCCTGCGCTGGTAGCTTGAACTGCAACCATTGGGCCGCATCTGGATCAGACTGGCTTTAACGGGAATCCACACTTGCCCTCTTTCATCAGCAGCTTTCTGCGTTTCACCCTGCGTCTGGTGCTCTGGGTTTTTGCGGCCATTTTTGCCCTCAGCCTGCTGGCCGCGGCCCTGGTCGTGATGACCCTGGGCCTGCTCAAGGCCCTGATCACCGGCAAAAAGCCCCAACCCATGGTCTTTGGGCGCTTCCAGAAGTTTTCGCCTGACGCGTTCTGGCCGCGCGCAGAGACGCGCGGCAGCGCCCCGGCGCGCGACGCCGACGTGGTCGATGTGGAAGTCCGGGAAATCCGCGACGACAAACGGCTGCCCTGAGCCGCTCGCTGTCAGCGCAGCCCGGCTTTTCTTTTTCCCCGTTTTGCTTCAACGCTGCAGCGTATAAATCGCCTGAGCCGGTTTCGTATACGATATAATTGACGGCAACAACCCCATCCCATGCTGCCCTGGCTCACCGAATCCTCTGCCGACCGCTTCAACGACGTGCGTGACACCTCGCTGGCCAAGCTGGTCAAGGGCGACATGTTGTCGCTGATCCTCAAGGGCGTGCTGGTGCCCGGCCAGCGCATCAACGAGCCGGATGTGGCGGCCCGCCTCGGTGTCTCCCGCGTGCCGGTGCGTGAAGCCCTGCGCGAGCTGGAAAGCTCCGGCCTGGTGGTGGCGCGCAAACATGCCGGCGTGTTTGTGCGCCAGCTCGATGCGCCCGAAATCCGCGACCTGTACCAGATGCGCAGCCTGCTCGACGGTTTTGCCGGGCGCCAGGCCGCCCAGTTGCCTGCAGCGGCCAGGGCCGCGTTGCTGGACATCCTGGAGGATGCTGCCCTGGCCATGAAAGACGCGGCAAACCGCCATGAAGTTCAGCGCTACTATGGCGAAAACCTGCGTTTTCACTGGGCGCTGGTCGAGGCCACCGGCAACCAGACCCTGGCCGACAGCTACCGCGGCATCGTGCAGAAACTGCACCTGTCACGCCTGAAAAACCTGTCGCACGACTACGGCATGCAGGCTTCGATCGCCGAACACCTGCAGATCGTGCAGGCCGTGCGCGACGGCGATCCGCAGCGTTGCGAGACCCTGATGGCGCACCACGTGAGCGACGCCTACCGGCGCCTGGTGGATGCGGCACCGACGCCCTGATTTTTCCGCTTCCCCTACAAAAACCACCCGGAGACACCTCATGCAACGACGCACCCTTCTTCAGGCCGCCCCCGCGCTGCTGGGCCTGCCCGGCCTTTCCCGGGCGCAATCGGCCTACCCGTCCAAGGCGATACGCTACATCGTGCCGGTGTCGGCCGGCGGCGGCAGCGACATGGTCGGCCGCACCGTCACCGAACGCTGGGGCCAGCAGCTCAAGCAAAGTTTTGTGGTCGACAACCAGGGCGGCGGCGGCGGCGTGATCGCCTGCCAGGCCACGGCACGCGCCGCGCCCGATGGCTACACCCTGCTGCAGGGTTATGTCGCGACCCACGGCACCAGCCCGGCGACCCGCAAGCTGCCTTATGACGCCATCAAGGATTTCACGCCGGTCGGCATGATTGGCGGCACACCCAATGTGCTGGTGGTCAACGCCTCGCTGCCGGTGAACAACATCCGGGAGTTCATCGACTACGTCAAAAAGAACCCCGGCAAGGTCAGCTACGGCTCGGCCGGACAGGGCTCGCTCACCCACCTGACCATGGAGCTGTTCAAGCAGCAGATCAGCTCCTTCATGGTCCACATTCCCTACCGCGGCATTGCGCCGGCCTTCACCGACCTCATAGGCGGCCAGACCCAGGCCATGTTCCCCGGCCTGGCCGCCGCGGTGCCGCACATCCGCTCCGGCCGGGTGCGCCCGCTGGCCGTGACAGGCCTGCAGCGCCATCCCCAGTTCAAGGATGTGCCGACACTGGACGAGTCGGGTTTCAAGGGCTTTGACGCCCAGCAGTGGTACGGCGTGGTCGGCCCGGCCGGCATGCCGGCGCCCATCGTCAAACAGCTCAACGACACGCTCGCCGTGGTGCTGCGCGCACCCGACATGCGAGAAAAGCTGTCGGTCGAGGCGATCGAACCGCAGGTGATGACGCCAGAGCAGTTCGGCAACTTCATCAAGGCCGACATCGCACGCTGGACCCAGCTGGCGCGTGCCCGCGGGATCCAGCTCGACAGCTGAACTTTAGAAGCCAAAACTGCCTCCAGCCCATGTCCGACATGGGCGAACAGCTCCTTTTTTGATAGCATTTTCAACCTCTGGCAATTTGCCGAAAGCACCCATGGCCCGCAACACCCAGGTCGCCGCCGACCACAACGCCCCACCCGTCACCCAGATCCTGGCCCAGCATGTGGCCAGCCATCCCGGCTTTCTGGCCGGCGGCTGGAGCGCCGCCGTTGATCACGAAGCGCATCGCACCTTCATGAACTGGTTCGGCTGCGCTGTCGGCGCCGCCCGGCACGAAGCCGCCGACGCTGCGCTGGCGGCCGTGAGCCTGCTGCAGCCCGCCCCGCAATCCAGCGTGCTGGGCCGGGCCGGCAAGGTGGACATGGCCAGCGCCGCGCTGATCAACGGCATCACCTCGCACACCTTCGACTTCGACGACACCCACCTGAAAACCATCATCCACCCGGCCGGCCCGGTGGCCTCGGCGGCGCTGGCGCTGGCCGAACACACGGGCGCCTCCGGCCGCGAACTGATCGACGCGCTGGTGCTGGGCATCGACGTGTCCTGCCGTGTCGGCAACGCGATGTACCCCGAGCACTACGACCGCGGCTGGCACATCACCGGCTCCACCGGCACGCTGGGCGCTGCGGCCGCGTGTGCACGCCTGCTCAAGCTCGATGTACAAAAGACCGCGATGGCGCTGGGCATCGCCGCCTCGCAGCCGGTGGGCATGCGCGAGCAGTTCGGCACCATGACCAAACCCTTTCACCCGGGCGGCGCGGCGCGCGCCGGCCTGATGTCGGCGCTGCTGGCCAGCCAGGGCTACACCGCCAGCCCCCGGGCGCTGGAAGCGCCGCGCGGCATGATGCAGACGGTTTCCACCAAAAACGACTGGGACGAGATCAGCGGCGAACTCGGCCAGCGTTTTGAAATTTCCTTCAACAGCTACAAGCCCTTCGCCTGCGGCATCGTGATCCACCCGAGCATCGATGCCTGCGCCCAGTTGCGCGCCCAGGGCGTCACGCCGGAGCAGATCGAGCGCATCGAGCTCAAGGTGCATTCGCTGGTGCTGGAGCTCACCGGCAAGAAGGAGCCGGCCGACGGCCTGCAGGCCAAGTTCAGCGTCTACCACGGCTGCGCCGCCGGCCTCAGCTTCGGCCGTGCTGCCGAGGACGAGTTCTCCGACGAGATCGTCAACCGGCCCGACATGGTGGCGCTGCGCCGCAAGGTGGTGGCCACGGTCGACGATTCCATCGACGAAGCCAGCGCCGACGTGACCGCCGTGCTGACCGACGGCCGGCGCGTGCATGTGTTTGTCGAACATGCGATCGGCTCGCTGCAGAACCCGATGACCGACGCCATGCTGGAAGCCAAGTTCAGCGGCATGTCGGATGCCGTGATCGGTGCGGCACAAACCGCGGAGCTGATCAAGGCCTGCTGGGCTGTCGGCACGGCGAAAGACCTGCGCGCACTGACCGCGCTGGCCTGCCCGTGAGCCGCTACCGCATCGTTGTCCTCGACGACAGCGAACGTGCGCTGCGCCGCCTGGGCAACTGGACATCCATAGACGCGCAAGCCGAGGTCACCGTGCACCACGCGCCGCTGACCGGCGCCGCGCTGGTGGCGGCGCTCAAGGACGCCGACGCGATTGTGCTGATGCGCGACCGCACACCTTTCACCGCCGAATTGCTGGCCCAGCTCCCGAAATTGCGCTACCTCGTGTTCACCGGCACACGCAATGCGAAGCTGGACCTGGCGGCGCTGGCAGCGCGCCAGATCCCGGTCAGTTGTACCGAGTTCGGGCCGTCCAAGGACAGCACCTGCGAGTTGACCTGGGCGCTGATCCTGGCGTCCGCCAAACAGCTGGCCAGCCACAGCGCCCGCCTGAAGACGGGCGCCTGGCGCAGCGAACAGTCCGACCCCCTGCCCGGCACGCTGGCCGGGCAGCGCCTGGGCCTGATCGGGCTCGGTGAAATCGGCGGACGGGTGGCCCGGGTCGGCCGGGCGCTGGGCATGGAGGTCGTGGCCTGGAGCCCGCGCATGACCGCCGAACGCGCCGCCGAACACGGCGCGAGCTTTCTGGCGCTGGACGACCTGCTGGCGAGTTCGCAGGTGGTCAGCCTGCACCTCGTGGTGACGCCAGCAACGCGCCACCTGATCAACGCTGAACGGCTGGCCCTGATGCAGCCGGGTAGCCTGCTGGTCAACACCTCGCGTTCGGAACTGATACACACGCCGGCGCTGGTACAGGCGCTGCAGCAGGGCCGGCCCGGTTTTGCGGCGCTGGATGTCTTCGACACCGAGCCTCTGCCGCTGGACGACCCGCTGCGCGGCCTGCCCCATGTACTTCTGAGCCCCCACCTGGGTTTTGTCACCGAGGCCGTGTTCCAGCGTTTTGCCACCGGCGTCACCGAAGGCCTGGAGGCCTGGCTGGCGCAGCGGCCGCTGCCGCGCCTGACCCAGCCCGGCTGAGCGCCGGCCTGCGGCCTTGACCCAGCGCAAACCGCGCCGATTTCCTACATCCAGCGATTGAACTAAAGGGGAAAATAAACCACAAACAGGCATATAACCCGGGTTAACCCTTATAGCCTGGGCCTATTCGAGTCATTGAACCAATCGCTTAGCACTCTCTCCAACAGAGTGCTAATATTGACTTCAGAAAAGGAGTTTTGCCTCATGTCCTATGCACTTTCCCCCAAAGTGACACCCGCCAGCACGGCCCTGGCGAGCGCCAACCCATGGTCGCTGCTGCCGCCGCTGGGCAACCTGGACGCGTATATCTCCGCGGTGAACCGTCTGCCCATGCTCACGCTGGAGCAGGAGCAGGAGTTCGCGCGCAGCCTGAAGGACAACAACGACCTTGACGCTGCCGGTAAGTTGGTGCTCTCTCACTTGCGTCTGGTCGTGGCGACTTCCCGCAAATACCTGGGTTATGGCCTGCCGCACGCCGACCTGATCCAGGAAGGCAATATCGGCCTGATGAAGGCGGTCAAGCGCTTCGACCCGGACCAGGGCGTACGGCTGGTCAGCTATGCGCTGCACTGGATCAAGGCCGAGATGCATGAGTACATCCTGAAAAACTGGCGCATGGTCAAGGTGGCCACCACCAAGGCCCAGCGCAAGCTGTTTTTCAACCTGCGCTCGATGAAGCAGGGTTTCAAGGACGACGCCGATGTGGCGACGCACCGCGACACCCTGACCGAGGACCAGATCAGCTCGATGGCCAAGACGCTGAACGTCAAGCGCGAGGAAGTCATCGAGATGGAGCAGCGCATGTCGGGCGGCGACGTGTTGCTCGATCCCAGCCCCGGCGATGACGGCGAGGACGCTTTTGGCCCGATTGCCTACCTGTCAGATGCGACCCAGGAGCCGACCCAGCTGATGGAGTCACGCCAGCGCGATTACCTCGCCAGCGACGGCATCGCCACCGCCCTGGAGGGCCTGGATGACCGCTCGCGCCGCATCGTGGAAGAACGCTGGCTCAAGGTCAACGACGACGGTTCCGGCGGCATGACGCTGCACGACCTGGCGGCCGAATACAAGGTCAGCGCGGAGCGTATCCGCCAGATCGAGGTGGCGGCGATGAAAAAAATGAAGAAGGTCCTGGCCGCGTACGCGTGATGGCCTGACATCTTTTGAATGGTGCGGCCTGCTGAAGGCGGCACCCCAAGCCTGCATACGACCATCGTGTGCAGGCTTTTTTTTGTTCCGCCGGGACCTGCAGGCCCTAGTTGCCCTTGAGCAGCAGCTTGATGTCACCGGCGAGTGCCGCTGCACCGCTGCCGTAGCGGCTGTACAGGCGCACGCGGCCCTTCGGGTCAAACACATAACTGCCGGCGGAGTGGTCCAGCGTGTAGCTGCCCGGCGTCTTGCCATCGACCTTTCTGTAGAAAATCTTGAAGTCTTTGGCCACCTGCGGCAGCTGGTCGAGTGCCGGCCGCAGCGCCAGGAAACCCGGATCGAAATTGGCCATGTAGGCTTTCAGCACCTCCGGTGTGTCGCGCTCCGGATCCAGCGAGACAAACAGGCCCTGCAGGCGTTCGCCGTCCGCGCCCAGCATCTTCTTGATCTCGGCCAGCTCGGCCATCGAGGTCGGGCAGACGTCCGGGCATTGCGTGAAGCCGAAAAAAACCACCACCACCTTGCCGGCGAAGTCCTTGATGCTGCGCATCTGCCCGTTGTGGTCGGCCAGCGCAAAGTCCTTCGCGTAGTCGGCGCCGGTGATGTCGATGCTGGCGAATTGCGGCTTGCCTTCGGTACACCCCGACATCAGACCAAAAAGGCCAGTAGCCCCTGTCCACAAAGCACCACCAGCTATCAACTTGATAGCATTCCGTTTGCCGGAAGAAGTCGGGGAAGGGCTCATACGAGGTAATGGTCCAGCAACAGTGCCGCAAACAGGGCAGACAAATGAATCAGCGAAAAGCGGAAGGTCTTGCGCGCCAGTGCGTCGGAATAATTGCGCCAGAGCTTCCAGGCATACCAGCTGAAGCCAAAGCTCAGCACGATGGCAACCACCAGGTACAACCAGCCGCTCATCTTGAAGACAAAGGGCATCAGGCAGGCGGCAAACAGCACCAGCGTGTAGAGAAACACCTGCAGCCGCGTGAATTCATTGCCGTGGGTCACCGGCAGCATCGGCAGGCCGGACTTGCGGTAGTCCTCCACCCGGTACAAGGCCAGCGCCCAGAAGTGCGGCGGTGTCCACAGGAAGATGATCAGGAACAGGATCAGCGCCTCGGGCGCCACGTTGCCGGTCATCGCGGCCCAGCCCAGCACCGGCGGCATGGCGCCGGACGCCCCGCCGATCACGATGTTCTGCGGTGTCAGCGGTTTCAGGATCACGGTGTAAACCACCGCGTAACCCACAAAGGTCGCAAACGTCAGCCACATGGTCAGCGGATTGACCCAGACGTACAGGATCACGGAGCCGGCGGCACACAGCAGGCTGGAAAACGCCAGGGTCAGCGGGTTGCTGATCTGCCCCTGGGCGGTGGCGCGCCAGGCGGTGCGTTTCATTTTCGAATCGATCTGCTGCTCGACCAGGCAGTTGAAGGCGGCCGCCGCGCCGGCCACCAGCCAGATGCCGGCGCAGGCAATCAGCGCCAGCCTGACCTCGGCCCAGCCCGGCACACCGGGCACCGCCAGCACCATGCCAATCAGTGCGCAGAACACGATGAGCTGGACCACGCGCGGCTTGGTCAGCGCGTAGAACTGCGCGAACTTGGACGGCACAAAAGCCGGGATGACCACGGCGGCGGAGGAGTCGGAGGGGTTCATAAGGAGGAAGCCCCCGATTTTGACGCAGTTGCCATGTCCGGGGCGCGCCGGCTGGAAAAAAGGGCGCCGGTCAGCACCACCACCAGGGCCGCGGCGCCACCGGTGTGCGATACCGCGGCGACCAGCGGCCAGCCCAGCACCACATTGCTCAGGCCGGTGGCGAACTGCCACAGGGCCAGGCCGCCGACCCAGTTGCCATGGCTGCGCATCGCCGGAACGCGCCGCAACTGCCAGGCCAGTGCCAGCAAGGCGGCAAACACGATGTAGGCGGCAAGGCGGTGCACGTAATGGATGGCGGTCAGCGCCTGGAAGCTGATGTTGTCACCGTCGAGTCCGGCGCCCAATGCGCGCCAGAGCGTGAAACCTTCCCGGAAATCCATGGCCGGCCAGAAGCTGCCCTGGCAGGCCGGAAATTCGTTGCAGGCCAGCACCGCATAGTTGGTGCTGACCCAGCCGCCCAGGGCGATCTGCAGCCACAGCAGCACAAAACCCAGCACCAGCAACCACCAGGCACCGCGGGGCAAAGGCGCCGGCCGGCTTGCCTCATGGACCTGCGCATAACGCACGGCCTGCGCCTGCAGCAGCGCGAGCAGGATCAGGCCGCCCAGCAGGTGCAGGGTCACGATCAGCGGGAACAATTTCATGGTCACGGTCAGCGCACCGAACGCGCCCTGGATGCAGACCCACAACAGCGTGGCCAGCGGCCACCAGACCGACAGGATGTTGGGCAGGCTGCCGTCTTCCTTCGCCTTGCGGCGGCTCAGCCAGGTCACCACAGCGAGCGTCAGGATCAGCACACCCACACCGGTGGCCAGGTAGCGGTGAATCATCTCTATCCACGCCTTGGAATGCGTGACCGGCCCGCTCGGCATGGCCGCCTGCGCCGCGCTGATCGGCTGGCTGGCGCCGACCGGGCTGGCATGGCCGTAACAGCCCGGCCAGTCCGGGCAACCGAGGCCGGAATCGGTCAGCCGCGTGAAGGCGCCGAACAACACCAGGTCAAAAGTCAGGAACAGCGTCAGCAGCGTCAGCACACGCAGGCGCCGCGCCACCGGCTGGTGTTTGTTGCGCAGCCAGACCCAGGCCAGCGGCCCGAGGGCCAGCACCAGGCCCATGCCCATCAGGCGCAGCGCCGGGCTCAGGTTGTAAAGCTCTTGGGTGTCCATCGAAGTGAGGGCTAGCGGCCGGCTTTGTCCCACGAGCCGGATGCACGCAGCAGGCGCTCGAGGTCACGCTTGGCCTGCGCGGCGCCGGCCGCATCCATGTTGGCCGGGAAACGCATCATCCAGTTGCCGATCGGATCCACCACATACAGGTGATCCGCGAGTTGTTGCCCGGCTGCGGGCTGCAGCCATTGTTCGAGGCCGGCCACACGCAGCACGGTGGCACCCTGCAGCGCGGTGTTCAGGGCCGCCGGAATCGGCGCCTCATCGCTGACCAGCCAGACCCGGTCCAGCCGGTCTTTCTCGCGGCCCAGCGATTCGCGCAGCTGGCGCTGGAAATACAGGTGCTGCTGGCAGGCTGCGTCGCACGCGCCGCCGGCCACGCTGAGCAGCAGCCACTGCCCCTTGAGCGCCGGCAGCTCGATGCGCTGGCCGTCGGGCGACACGGCCGCCAGGGCCGGCAAGGGCCGCTGCGGATCGACCAGCTCGCCGTAGTTGCGCCGTCCTTCCGGGCGGATCACGTAATAGGTGAAGTAGGAGGCGATCACCGGCGCGGCGCAGACCAGCAGCACGGCCAGCATTTTCCAGCGGCCAGTGCGGGTGTCGGGGCGCGTCATGGCGGCGGCCTGCGGCAGGCTGTGCACGGTCAGGTCCAGGGGCTGGTCACGACCGGCGGGTCCGGGAGGGGAAGGAGGCTGGGAAGGTGTCACGGTAAATCGCTCTCGGGAACGGAAGAAGGCGCCCTCGCCCTGCGGCGCGGAAGAAAGACCTGGAACCAGACATACAGCCCCACCAGCAGCGCGCACAGCGCGAACCACTGAAAGGCATAACCGTAGTGTTTGTCGACGCCGGTGTTGGGCGCCAGCCAGTTGCGCAGCAAGCCCTCGCTGGCCGGACCGGTTTGCAGCAGCGACACCGGCAGCAGCGCCAGACCGGTTTCGGCGCTGAAAGCCGCCAGATCCAGATTTTGCCGGATGCGGCCCTGCACCGCCCCGTCAAACTCGTATAGCTTGGACGGCGGCGGGGCCATGCGGCCCCTGACCGTGACCACACCGTCCGGCGTCTGCACCGCGGGCAGGCGGGTGCGGTCGCTGAAGTCGCGCGGCACCCAGCCGCGCTGCACCAGGATGGCCTGCTGGCTGCCGGCCAGCAGCAGCGGCGTGACCACCCAGAAGCCGGACTTGCCGTCCATCGGCCGGTTGTCCAGGTACACCGTGTGTGCGGACTGCCAGCGGCCAGCCAGCACCACCTCGCGGTGCACCGCATTTGCTACGTTTTCCATAGCTGTCAGCGCTTGTTCGTCAAGGGCTGGGAGCTTTTTTTGTGCATCAACGGCGGCCTGCAAGGCCTGTTTCTGCGCGGCGCGGCGCAACTGCCACTGGCCCAGCGAGAAGGTCAGGGCCACCATCAGCAGCGTCGCCACCGTCAGCGCCACAAAACGCGGCTGGAGCAGGCGTGGACTCATGCGCGGATAATCCGGTTCATGAACTACCTTGTTGCACTTGCATTTCTGGCCATCCTCGCGAGCCTGGCTTCGGCGCTGTTTTTCATGCTCAGGGACGGCACCGGCGGCAAGGCGAAAACCAGCAACATGGCGCGCGCGCTGGCCTTTCGCGTCGGCTTCTCCATCCTGCTGTTCATCTGCATCCTGATCGCCTGGAAGATGGGTTATATCCAGCCCACCGGGATTCCGGCGGGCAAGTAAAAAAAGCGCCTCGCGGCGCTTTTCTTCGGGTGGGCCAAGTTACATCCAGTACACAAGGATATAGAGGCCCAGCCACACGACGTCGACAAAGTGCCAGTACCAGGCCGCGCCTTCGAAGCCGAAGTGGCGATCCGCCGTGAAGTGGCCGCTTTGCAGGCGCAGCGTGATGAACAGCAGCATCAGCATGCCGACAAACACGTGGAAGCCGTGGAAGCCGGTCAGCATGAAGAAGGTCGAGCCATAGACGCCGGAAGTCAGCTTCAGGTTCAGGTCGCTGTAGGCGTGGAAGTATTCATAACCCTGCACACACAGGAAGATGATGCCCAGCAGCACGGTGGCCCACATCCAGGCGATGGTCTTGCCGCGGTGGTTTTCACGCAGCGCGTGGTGGGCAATCGTCAGCGCCACGCCAGACGTCAGCAACAGCGCGGTGTTGATGGTCGGCAGCCAGAACGGGCCCATGGTGGTGAAGGGCTCGATGATGTCGGCCGGAGAGCCGGTCACACCGGCAGCAGCGCTGGGCCAGACCGCCTTGAAATCGGGCCAGAGCAGGCTGTTTTCGAGGCTGCCCAGCGCCGGCAGCGCATGCGAGCGCGCCCACCACAGCGCCGTGAAGAAAGCGCCGAAAAACATCACTTCCGAGAAGATGAACCAGCTCATGCTCCAGCGGTAGGACAGCTCGATCTTGTGGCCGTACAGCCCGCCTTCGCTTTCACGTGCAGCGGCGCGGAACCAGAAAAACAGCACCGTCAGCCACCAGACCATGCCGAAGGCCAGCGACCAGGCGCCCCAGCCGGAGCCGTTGATCCACTGGCCTGCGCCCAGGATGACAAAAAACAGGCCCACCGCCGTCATCACCGGGTAAGCCGAGGGCGCCGGGACAAAGTAATACGGTGTGCCTGTATGTGCTGCTGAAGACATTTCCAACTCCTGTTTTCGCTAAATTCTTGAATTCGTTTTGATCAAGGGCCTGGTGGCGCCCTGCCGCCTACTTGCCCACCACCCAGGTCGCCAGAAGGATCAGGCTACCGACAAATACCATGACGCCCACCAGACCCACGATGAGAATGTGCACCGGGTTGAGCTTCTCGATGTCCTCTTCGTAGGCGCCACGTGAACGCAAGCCGACAAACGACCAGCTGATGGCCTTGACGGTGCGCCAGATCGAGCCCCTGCGCTGGGTCACCGGCGTGTTCACGCGCCCGGCTCCGCTTTGGCAGCCACATTCGCAGCGGCCACCGGCGCCGCGGGCACCTTGCCACCGACTTCAAAAAAAGTGTAGGACAAGGTGATGGTGGTCACGTCTTTGGACAGCTTGGGGTCGATCACAAAGGCCACGGGCCACTGTTTTTTCTCGCCCGGCGCCAGCGTGTACTGGCTGAAGCAGAAACACTCGAGCTTGTTGAAATGTGAGCCGGCCTGCAGGGGCGCGTAACTCGGAATCGCCTGGGCCGACATGGTGCGGTTCTGCACGTTCTGGAACTCGTACATCACGGTGGCCAGTTCGCCCGGGTGCACCTGGATCGAGCTGACCGCCGGCTTGAACATCCAGGGGCCGCGCGCGTTGGCGTCAAATTCGACGGTGATGCTGCGGCTGGTGTCGACCTGGGTGTTGGCCGACATCTTCGGTGTCGCACCGGGAATCTGGCGGTCGCCCAGCGCCAGCACATTGATGCCGGTCATTTCGCAGATCGCCTTGTAGATGGGCACCAGCGCATAACCGAAGCAGAACATGCCGAGCACGATCACGCCCAGCTTGCCCACCATCCGGAAGTTTTCGCGCTTCAGGCCCATGATTCAACCCCGGCCGAAAAACACGAGCTTGGCCATGAAGCCGAGAAAAAACACGACCGCAATCGAGGCCAGGGTCAGGCCCAGGCGCAGGTTGTTCTTTTTCTGTTCAGGTGTCATGGCGCAAGCGAATCCTGTCGACTCAGTAATAACCGGTCACCTTGGTCGCGGTGGCGTCCAGGCGGGGTGGCGTCTCGAAGGTGTGGAAAGGCGCGGGCGAGGGAACTTCCCACTCCAGGCCTTCGGCACCGGCGCCGTCCGGATCATTCCAGGGGCGTTGCGGCGCTTTCTCGCCCTTGCCCATCATGGTCGGCAGGACGATGAACAGGAAGAAGTAGACCTGCGCGATGCCGAAGAAGAAGGCGCCGACGCTGGCGATCGCGTTGAAATCGGCGAACTGCATCGGGTAGTCGGCATAACGGCGCGGCATGCCGGCCAGACCCAGGAAGTGCATCGGGAAGAAGGTGATGTTGAACGAGATCAGCGACCACCAGAAGTGGATCTTGCCGCGGCGCTCGTTGTACATCACGCCGGTCCACTTCGGCGCCCAGTAGTAGTAGCCGGCGAACAGCGCGTACAGCGAGCCGGCCACCAGCACGTAGTGGAAGTGGGCCACCACGTAGTAGGTGTCCTGCAGCTGGATGTCAATCGGCGCGACCGACAGGATCAGGCCGGTGAAACCGCCCATGGTGAACACAAAGATGAAGCCGACCGCAAACAGCATCGGGGTCTCGAAGGTCATCGAGCCCTTCCACATGGTCGCGATCCAGTTGAAGATCTTCACGCCGGTCGGCACCGCAATCAGCATGGTCGAATACATGAAGAACAGCTGGCCGGTCACCGGCATGCCGGTGGTGAACATGTGGTGGGCCCACACGACAAAACTCAGGATCGCGATCGAGCCGGTGGCGTACACCATCGAGGCGTAACCGAACAGGCGCTTGCGGGCAAACGCCGGGATGATCTGGCTGACGATGCCGAAAGCCGGCAGGATCATGATGTAGACCTCGGGGTGGCCGAAGAACCAGAAGATGTGCTGGTACATCACCGGGTCGCCGCCGCCGGCGGGGTTGAAGAAGCTGGTGCCGAAGTGGCGGTCGGTCAGCGTCATGGTGATGGCGCCAGCCAGCACCGGCATCACGGCGATCAGCAGGTAGGCGGTGATCAGCCAGGTCCAGCAGAACATCGGCATCTTCATCAGCGTCATGCCGGGGGCGCGCATGTTCAGGATGGTCACGATGATGTTGATCGAACCCATGATGGACGAGGCGCCGAGGATGTGCAGCGCAAAAATGCCGGCGTCCATCGACGGGCCCATCTGCAGCGTCAGCGGTGCGTACAGCGTCCAGCCGGCCGCGGGTGCGCCGCCGGGCATGAAGAAGGAGCCGACGATCATCAGGCCGGCCGGAATCAGCAGCCAGAAGCTGAAGTTGTTCATGCGCGCAAAAGCCATGTCGGCCGCGCCGATCTGCAGCGGGATCATCCAGTTCGCAAAACCGACAAAGGCCGGCATGATCGCGCCGAACACCATGATCAGGCCGTGCATGGTGGTCAGCTGGTTGAACAGCTCCGGGTTGACCAGTTGCAGGCCGGGCTGGAACAGCTCGGCGCGAATACCCAGCGCCAGCACACCGCCGAACATCAACATCGTGAAGCTGAACAGCAGGTACAGCGTGCCGATGTCCTTGTGGTTGGTCGCGAAGACCCAGCGCCGCCAGCCCGTGGGGGCGTGGTCGTGGTCGTCATGCGCGTGATCATGATGGTCGAGAACTGCACTCATCTTGGCTTCCTTTGGTGGCTTGTGCCTGTAGCTTTGTCTTTGCGGCTGACCGGGGGTCGGGCCTGAATCGGGAAAAACGTCTTCTTATTTGCGCGCGGCCTGGAATTCTGCGGGCTGCACGATCTGGCCAGTCTGGTTGGACCAGTTGTTCTTGGTGTAGGTCGCCACGGCAGCCAGATCGGTGTCGCTCAGCGTCTTCCATGCAGGCATCGCACCCCCGGCTGCGCCGTTGAGCAGGATGGCAATCTGTTTGCCATGGTCCTTGTCGACCACGATGGCCGAGCCGTCCAGCGGCTTGATCGGGCCGGCGCCCTTGCCGCTGGCCTGGTGGCAGGCAGCACAGTTGGCGGCATAGACTTTTTCGCCGCGGGCCTTGAGCTCGGGCAGCGCCCAGACCTTGGAAGGATCATCGGCTTTGGCCGCCGCTTCCTTGACCTTCACGCCGACCCACTTGCTGTAGTCTTCGGCCGAAAGCACCTTGACATGGATCGGCATGTAGGCGTGTTCCTTGCCGCACAGCTCGGCGCACTGGCCGTAGAAGTCGCCGGTTTTTTCGGCGCGGAACCAGGTGTCGCGCACAAAGCCGGGAATCGCATCCTGCTTGATGCCGAAAGCCGGCACCATGAAGGCGTGGATCACGTCATTGGCGGTGGTGATGATGCGGATCTTGCGGTCCACCGGCACCACCAGCGGGTTGTCGACCTTGAGCAGGTAGTTATCGACTTCCTGGCCTTTGGCGGGGCCGCCCTTGTCGGACATTTCGCGGTGCGTGCTGTCCAGCGTGGACACAAAACCGATGCCTTCGCCTTCGCCCTTGATGTAGTCGTAGCCCCATTTCCACTGCATGCCGGTGGCCTTGATGGTCAGGTCGGCGCTGGTGGTGTCCTTGGAGGCGACCAGCACCTTGGTGGCCGGCAGCGCCATCAGGATCACGATCACGAACGGAACAATGGTCCAGATGATTTCAACCGTGGTGGACTCGTGGAAGTTGGCCGATTTGTGGCCGACCGACTTGCGGTGCTTCCAGATGGAATAAAACATCACGCCGAACACCGCCAGGAAAATCACCAGGCAGATGATCATCATGAACCAGTGCAGCCA
>PNNC01000154.1 GCA_013824015.1 Polaromonas sp. | reverse complement strand
AAGGTTGCAACTGAGCACCCAGCCGCCCCCGTGCCCTTTTTCCGAGCGGACCAGCCCGGAGTCGCGCAGGCCCGCCATGACGCGCCTGACCACCACCGGGTGGGTCAACATCACGTTGGCGAGTTCGTCCGACGTCAGCGGTTCGCCCACCTCGGCCATGTGCAGGAGCACGTGAAGCACGCCGGAAAGTCTGCTGTCTCTTTTCATGTAATAAATGATATTACGTGATTATGCCGGTGTCAATGCCTGGCTGGGGCGTCGGTCAGCAAGGGGGCAGGCGTCAGAAATGGCCTCCAGCCCCCGGGTGACCGGCACAAGACGCCATTGAATGGGTCGCGACACCGATGGCCCCAGGCTGGCGCATCGCGTGACGGCAGACAAGCACTTCAGCGGCCAGCTACCACGGCAGCCGCGCAAAACGCTCCACCAGAAAATCCAGCAAGGCGCGCACGGCCGGTGACAGGTGTTTGCGTGAGGGATAAAGCGCATAAATCGCCATGTCAGGCAGCGTCCACCCGGGCAGCAGCTGTTGCAGGCTGCCGTCGCGCAAGTGCGGGTTGGCCAGGTAGGTCGGTTGCAGCGCGATGCCTGCGCCGGCCAGCGCGGCCTGCAGCAGGGCGGTCGCCTCGTTGGCGCTGAAGTGGCTGCCGACGCTGACCTGCGCGCGCTCTTCGCCACGGCTCAGCGTCCACAGGCTTTTGCCGAAATTGGCGTAGCTCAGGCAGCGGTGCGACGCCAGCTCGGCCGGCAACTGCGGCAGGCCGTGTGTCGCGATGTAGGCGGGCGACGCAACCAGCACCGAGGTGCAGGGCGCCAGCACCCGGCCGATCAGCGCCGGGTCGGGTTGTGCGCTGATGCGGATCGCCAGGTCGATGCGCGCCTCCACCAGGTTCAGCGCGCCTTCACTGGCATTGAGGTCGATCTTGAGGTTTGGGTGCAGCTTCAGGAAATCGCTCACCGCGGCGGCCATCTGCGCATAGGCAAACGACATGCTGCAGGTGATGCGTAATTGCCCGCGCAAGGCGCCGCCCTGGCTGCTGGTTTCTTCTTCGACGTTCTCCATCAGCGCCAGCATCTGCTGGCTGCGGCGCAGGCAGTGCTCGCCGGCGTCGGTCAGCGTGACGCTGCGTGTCGTGCGCTGCAGCAAACGGGTGCCCAGCCATAACTCGAGCTCGGCCACATAACGCGTGACCATGGCGCGGGACATGTCCAGCTTGTTCGCGGTGGCGCTGAAGCTGCCGCTGACGGCGACTTCCGAAAACACCTGCATGGCGGTCAGTCGGTCCATGATTTGATCGTTTTATGAAACAGTAATGGCCGAATTATCGCGTTTATCTGTTCGATTATTGAAATTAAAGTCTGTCCATCGCTGAAAGGCGACGTTCAACCACCCACAGACAGGAGTTCACATGATCCGCGCCACCGTTATCGCCGCATCCCTCGCCATCAGCTTCACCGGCGCCCTGGCGGCCCCGCTGAACGTGAAGGTCTACAACGCCGACAGCAACAGCTTCAAGGTCAACTCGACCCTGGTTTATGGCGACAAGGAAGCCGTGGTGATCGACGCCGGCTTCACCCGCGCGGACGCGCTGCGTATCGCCGCCAATGTGCTGGACAGCGGCAAACAGCTGACCACGATTTACGTGAGCCAGGCCGACCCGGACTACTACTTCGGCGTGGAAACGCTCAAGGACATCTTTCCGCAGGCCGACGTCGTGAGCAGCGCCGCCGTGCTGGAAAAGCTCACGGCCAAGCTCGCTGGCAAGGTCAGCTTCTGGGGCCCCAAGATGGGCGCCAATGCGCCGCGCAAGCCGGTGGTGCCGCGCGCGCTGCCAGGCAACACCCTGACGCTGGAAGGCCAGACCATCGAGATCCGTGGCGCCCAGGGCCTGCTGGCGCACCGCCCCTACGTCTGGATTCCGTCGATCAAGGCCATCGCCGGCAACATCGGCGTGTTCGGCAACATGCATGTGTGGACGGCGGATACCCAAACCGGCGCCGAGCGTGCGGCGTGGGTGGCGCAACTCGACGAGATGGCGGCGCTCCAGCCCGAGCTCGTGATTCCGGGTCACATGGCAACCGGCACGGCAATGGATGGCAGCGCCATCAGCTTCACCAAAAACTATTTGCAGACCTTCGAGAAAAACCTGGCCGCCAGCAAAAACAGCGCAGCGCTGATCCAGGCCATCAAGCAGGCCTACCCGCAGCTGACGGAGGGCGCGATGTCGCTGGACCTGGGTGCCAGGGTCAACACCGGCGAAATGAAGTGGTGATTCAGCTCGGCCAGCTCGCCGCCTGAGCCGGCACCGGCACCAGGCGGCGGAAGGAAAAGCGCGCCATGGCCAGACTTCGCCGGGCGCTGGTCCCCATGCGCGCGGCGCGCTGGCACGACGCCGACGATCTGGCGAAAGAGCTGGCGCGCTTCGAGGTGGCGCCGGACCGGGCGAGGCGGCTGCCCGGCCCGGCATGACCCCGCACTTGTTGACGCGATCAGCCCCTGGCCCATGTCAGATGGACGTTTGCAGCTATTGAATGGATAGCAGTTCGGGCTGCGACGGGGCATGCCTGCGCCGGCGCCGGTCGCGTTGCCGCGCGAAGCCAGGGTTGCGGCAAACAGCTCTTTTGGCCTGCGCGGAGGTCCGGGCCGCCAGCGGCTCAGCCCTCGGGCGCGGCACACGGCGCGGTGAAGGCCTGCTGCATGACCTGCAGCGTCACATGGGTGATGTCGAAGCGGTCGTGCAGCTGGTCGGTCGCGTGTTTCAGGAAGGTATCGTCGGCATGCCCCTGCGGCATCACCAGGTGCGCTGTCAGCGCGATCTGCGAGGTGCCCATCGCCCAGATATGCAGGTCATGGACCCGTGTCACGCCGGGCAAGGCTGCCAGGCATGCCTGAACGGCTTGCGGATCGACGCTGTGGGGCACACCGTCAAACAGCATGTGAAGCGACTGTTTGAAAAGACCCGCGGTTCCGGCCAGGATCACGCCGGCGATCAGCAGGCTGACCACCGGGTCCAGCCAGACCCAGCCCATCCACAGTGTCAGCGCGCCGGCGACCACCACCCCGGCGGACACCAGGGCATCGGCGGCCATGTGCAGGAAGGCGCCCCGGATATTGAGGTCGTGCGCGCGTCCGCGCATGAACAGCAGCGCGGTGGCGGTGTTGATCACAATGCCGATGCCCGCCACCACCATGATGGTCACGCCTTCGGCGCCCGCCAGCGGATCGGGCGAGAAGATCCGGCCCACCGCCTCCCAGGCCAGCGCACCCATCGCCATCAGCAGCAGCAGGGCATTGGCAAAAGCCGCCAGGATGGTGCCGCGCTTCCAGCCGTAGGTGTGGCGCGCGCTGGGGCGCAGCTTGCTGGCCAGGGCGCCGCCCCACGCCAGCACCAGACCGGCCACGTCGCTCAGGTTGTGCGCGGCATCGGCCAGCAGCGCCAGCGAGTTGATCTTCCAGCCGTAAAACGCCTCGATCGCAACGAAGACGATGTTGAGCGCGATGCCGACGGCAAAGGCCCGGTTGAAGTTGGCTGGCGCGTGGCCGTGGTCGTGCGCTTCACTCATGGGACGGGGTTCTCTTGGTTGGCGTGACCAGGCGCATGGGGCTTGTCCGGTGGTTGCGTTGTCGATGGCGCTGGCGGCTTTGCGCCGCCGCAGGTCGCCGCTCAAGCCGGTGGCCTGCGCAGCGGTATTAGACACCGTGCTGCAGGCCCTGACGTGGCCTGCAGCAGCGCCAGGCGCCAGCCGGCCTGTGGACCGGAAGAGGGCCTGGCGCTCATCGGCGCCGGGTGTTTTTCGCCTTGGCGCAGGCGGGGCGCGGCCTGCCTGGCGGCGAATCTGGCCGCATCCGGCCCCGTCAGCCCTGTTTCGGGCGGATCTGCACGAAAAGTCCCGGGCCGGGGGCGTGATCCGGGTTTTGCCCGGGCCGGAATGTTGATCCGGCCGCCAGCCCTTTGTTTCCTTGCGAAGTGTGCTACATAATTCATAGCGAACCAGCCGCCGGAAGACGGTTGGGAGGGTGCCTGGAGGGTTCTGGCCGCGTTTATCTTGCCCTTTCCGTCAAAGTAATGTAGTGCCAGACCGTTTCCTGCCGCATAATCGGGGGGTGTCGGTGAGTAATACACCCTCACGAGTCAGGTGATCGGTCAGTTTCGCGCGCTACGGCGGTTTGTTTTGTTGTGCTTTCGGGACCCCATCGCTTTTGTTTTATGTATTTTTGAGGAGTCCCCATGGGCAATAAACTTTACGTCGGCAACCTGCCATACACGGTTCGTGACGAAGACCTGCAACAATCTTTCGGCCAGTACGGCTCTGTCACCAGCGCCAAAGTCATGATGGAACGTGACACCGGTCGCTCCAAGGGTTTCGGCTTTGTCGAAATGGGCAACGATGCCGAAGCTCAAGCCGCAATCGCCGGCATGAACGGCCAGTCCCTCGGCGGTCGCAGCATCACCGTGAACGAAGCCCGTCCGATGGAGGCACGTCCTCCACGTAGCGGCGGCTTCGGCGGCGGCGGTGGCGGCGGCTACGGTGGCGGCGACCGCTCCGGCGGCGGCGGCTACGGCGGCGGCGACCGTTCCGGCGGTGGCGGCTACGGCGGCGGCGGCGGCGGTGGCCGCGGCGGCTACTAAGCCCTGCAACCCAGCCGTCTCAGCCTTGTGCTGAGACAAGCCAGAAAGGCTTCAGAACTCCGGTTCTGGAGCCTTTTTTGCTGGCGGCGCCGACCCGGCATTCGCACGGGATGCGAGAGCATGTGACTCCCAACAGTGGGTCCTGTTTGCGCGCGGGCTGCCAGCGCAGCCTGCTGCAGGCCCGGCGCGCCGCAGGCCGATTCAGCAAAGAAACATGCCTCCGGCCCATGTCCATCATGGGCGCATAGCTATGGAATTCATAGCAAACTGACCGGCCACGGCGCGGGGCTGCGTTTGTCCTGCCGCTAACTGGCGTGCCGGTAACGCGCCATGCGCACGGCACCGCTGTTTTTTCCTAGGGTGCAGCGACCAGTCCGGACAAGGCCGCCACGCCGACCGGCGGACGCGTCAGCCAGGGCAGCACGAAGATCCGTTTTGCCAGCCCGCCGGCCATACGCGCCATCTGTTTGCGCTCGCCGGCAAGCCGCGCCGCCAGCAGCGGGTCGGTGGTGCCGGCCGCCAGCACACTTTTGTTGAGCACCCACGCGTAGGGCTCGATGCCGGCGCGGCGCAGGTCGTCCTGCAGCGCAGCGGCTTGCGACACCGGCGTCACCTCCGGCAGGGCCACCAGAATGATTTTTGTGTACGCCGCATCCTGCAGCCGCATCAGCGGCGTGACCACGCGCGCTGCGCCGTGCCCTTCATACTCCCGCAGCATTTGCCGGTGGTAGGCGCCGGTGGCGTCCATCAGCAGCAGGGAATGCCCGGTGGGTGCGGTGTCCAGCACCACAAAGGCACTGCGGCCTTCGCTGACGATGCGCGAAAAGGCATGGAACACGGCCACTTCCTCGGTACACGGCGACTGCAGGTCTTCCAGCAGCAGCGCCTGCTGCTGCGCATCGAGGCCGGGGGATCGGGCCGCCATGATCTTGTCGATGTAGCGCTGCGTCTCGACTTTCGGGTCGATCCGGTCCACCTTCAGGCCCGGCACCTCGCCCTCAAGGGTGCCGGCCAGGTGCGCGGCAGGGTCGGTGGTGCTCAGATGCACGGTGTGGCCGCGTTGCACCAGACCCAGGGCCAGCGCGGCGGCGACCGTGGTTTTGCCGACGCCGCCTTTGCCCATGACCATGACCAGCCCGTGCCCGCTTGCCGCCAGTTCGTCGGCCAGGGCGTCCAGGCCAGGGAAGGACGCGGCGGGTTCGGCAGCAAGCGCCTTGCCGGCCGTCGTGGCAGCGGTGTCTGCGGCCAGCAGCGCGCGCAGGGCCGGCAAACCCACGGTGTCGAACACCCGCAGCGGCACCCTGTCCTGCGGCAGTTCGCGCAGGGAAGGGGGCATGTCTGCCAGGGCCTGCTGCCCCTGGGCCTCGATGGCCGCCGCCACGGCGTCCGCGGCATCACTGGCGTGAAACTCGCCGTTGACCACCAGGCGCTGGTTGTTCAGGCCCAGGGTGCGCAGTTCGTCCGAGGTGCGCGCTGCTTCGGCAATCGCGCCCTTGTCCGGCCGGGTCACCAGAACCACGGTGGTTTTGCCGGGATCCGCCAAAGCGTGCAGCGCCGTCTTGAAGCGCTGCTCCTGCATCTTCAGACCCGAGTGCGGACCGAGGCAGGAGGCGCCGCGGTCGTTGTCTTCCAGAAACCCGCTCCAGGCCTGGGGCAGGCTGAGCAGGCGCAAGGTGTGCCCGGTCGGCGCGGTGTCAAAAACCACATGGTCGAAGTGGTCGGCATCGTCGGCCAGCAGCGAGGCGAATTCATCGAAGGATGCAATCTCGGTGGTGCAGGCGCCTGACAACTGTTCACGCACCGTGGACCGCTCCGCCTCGCTGGCTGCCTTGTCCATCTGGGCCAGCACACGCTGCCGGTAGGACTCGGCAGCCGTGTCGGGGTCGATGTTCAACACTGACAGCCCCGGTGCGCCGGGCACGGCCGTGGGGATGTTGCGCAGTGCTATGCCCAGCATCTCATCGAGATTCGATGCCGCGTCGGTGCTGACCAGCAACACCTTTTTGCCGGCATCCGCCAGCGCCAGCGCCGCAGCGGTGGACAGCGAGGTCTTGCCGACGCCTCCCTTGCCGGTGAAAAAAAGATGGCGTGTCGGTGCCACCAGAAAGCCGGGCGGCGCGGGCCGCAGCCGGCGCTGCACCTGTTCATGCGTCGGCAGGCCGCCGCTTGCCGGAAGCTGATGGTTCATGGTGAATGTGTGTTGTGAAGAGGGTCGAAGGGCGTGCCGCCAGCATGGTTGCGCCCAAGGGGACGCTTTGGGACGGAATCCACGTCACCACCTTACAGGGCGGGGCGGGTGATCGATTGAGGTGCATCAACACCGGGCAGGGGGACGCGGGCGCGCCACATCCGGGTGTGCCGGCTCCCCTCCAGCTGTGAGAGGAAAATCGGGCTGTAGCCCATAGCCGCCATGGGCCACCAGCTATGAATTCCATAGCATCTGGACAGGCCTGGGTGATTGTCATCAAACCGCCATCAAACCGACATGAACCCGTCACCCCCCGATTCCAGAATCACGCCATCACTCAAAAACACGATGGGAAGCTGGTCATGGGTCAAGGGTTTGGCAAGGCTTACGAGCCGGAACAGGGCGTCAACACAGCGGGCAATCCGTCCATCCACGAGGTAGACGGCGCGCGCCGCCATGTGTTGCGTTGCACCTCGGCGGCGGTGGCGCTGCTGATGGGCTCGCACACCCTGACCGGCCACGCGGCCACGGCCGCCAAGGGCAAGCCGCTGGGGTTCACCAGCGTGCCGCCGTCACGCGCCGATGCGCTGGTGGTGCCGCCCGAGTATGAAGCCCAGGTGTTGTACCGCTGGGGTGACGCCACCGGCATCACCGGCGCAGCGGCGCCGGCTTTCAGCGCCGATGCCTCGAACAGCGCCAACGACCAGCTGCTGCAAGCCGGCATGCACCACGACGGCATGGAGTATTTCCCGCTGGACAAAAACCCGCGCCACGGGTTGCTGGCCATCAACCACGAATACACCGACGATGGCCTGCTGCACAGCGACGGCATGGCCACCTGGAACGCGGAAAAGGTGCGCAAATCGCAGGCCGCGCATGGCGTCAGCATCATCGAGGTGGTCGAGCGCGGCGGCGTCTGGCGTGTCATGCCCAACTCGCGTTATGCGCGCCGAATCTCGGCCGCAACGCCGATGGCGTTCAGCGGCCCGGCCGCCGGGCACGCCCTGCTGAAAACCTCGGCCGATCCCGAGGGCAAGCGCCCGCTGGGCACGCTGAACAACTGTGCGGCCGGACAGACGCCCTGGGGCACCTTTCTGACCTGCGAGGAAAACTGGAACGGTTACTTCTCTGCCGCCGACAAACCCGCGCCCGACGAACTGCGCTACGGCCTGCGCGCCAAAGGCTTCGGTTACCGCTGGCACGAGTTCGACGAACGGTTTGATGCCGTGAAAAACCCGAACGAGCCAAACCGTTTTGGCTGGGTGGTCGAGATCGATCCGCAGGACCCGACCCAAACCCCGGTCAAGCGCACCGCGCTGGGCCGCATCAAGCACGAAGGCGCGACCACCACGCTGAGCCGTGACGGCCGCGCGGTGGTCTACATGGGCGACGACGAACGGTTTGAGTACGTCTACAAGTTTGTCAGCCGCGACAAGGTCCAGCCCGGCGGCTTGCGCGCCAACCGCGAGCTGCTGGACCATGGCACGCTGTATGTGGCGCGCTTCGACACCCAGGGTTACGGCCGCTGGTTGCCGCTGGTGCACGGCCAGGGCGGCCTGCATGCGGCCGCCGGTTTTGCCGACCAGGCCGAGGTGCTCATCAAGTGCCGGCAGGCCGCCGATGCGGTCGGTGCGACGAAGATGGACCGCCCGGAGTGGGTGGCGGTGCATCCGAACACCGGCGAGGTCTTCCTGACCCTGACCAACAACAGCGCGCGCGGCCAGAACGGCCGCATGGCCGATGCCGCCAACCCGCGCAATGACAACATCATGGGCCACATCATCCGCTGGCGCGAGGGCAAGGGGGCCGGTGTGGCGGGTGTGTTCGACGGCGACGCCAGCGCGACCGAGTTCCGCTGGATGCACTTTGCACTGGCCGGCGACCCGAATGCCGGCAAGGCCGAGTACCGCGGCAGCATCAAGGGCGATATCTACGGCAGCCCCGACGGCCTGCAATTCGACGCCGGCGGCCTGCTCTGGATCCAGACCGATGTGTCGACCTCGGCCATGCACAAGGGCGCTTATGCGGGCATGGGCAACAACATGATGTTGTGTGCCGATCCGGCGACCGGCGAGACCAAACGTTTCCTGACCGGCCCGGCCGGCTGCGAGATCACCGGCGTCAGCTTCACGCCAGACCGCCGCGCCGTCTTCATCAACATCCAGCATCCCGGCGAAACCGCCAGTGAGCGCGGCGACCCGGCCCAGCCCAAGGCGGTCAGCCACTGGCCCGACGGGCCCACCGGCGGCCGGCCGCGGTCGGCCACCGTCGTGATCCGCCGCAAGGATGGCGGCACCGTCGGCACCTGATGTGAGATTGAGATAGCCCCGACCCCGGGGCTTTTTTACAGCGTCCAGGTTTTTGTTTTTATTGCGCGTTGACAACAAGGAGTCACCATGAAAGAACTGCCCAACCCCACTTTTGCCCTGTCGCCGGTCGCACCGGCGCATTTTTCACGGGGGTTACTTCATCAAAGCTCTCATGCACCCGTTCCAGCCGCTGTTCAAAGGCCTGCCCTGGGGAAAATCCAGGTCGGCTGGGCCAGGCACCAGGACGAGGTCCGGCAGGCGCAGCGACTGAGGTACCAGGTGTTTGCGACCGAGATGGGCGCCACCCTGTCCGGCGCGCTGCCGGGCCATGACATCGACCTCTTCGACGACTTCTGCGAACACCTGCTGGTGCGCGACGAAGCCAGCCAGGAGGTGATCGGCACCTACCGTGTGCTGACCCCGGCGCAGGCCAAACGGGCCGGCAGCACCTACAGCGACACCGAATTCGATTTGACGCGCCTGCGCTTTCTGCGCCCGCGCATGGTCGAGCTGGGCCGCAGCTGCGTGCATGCCGACCATCGCCACGGCGGCGTGATCCTGGCCTTGTGGGGAGCGCTGGCCGAGTTCATGGCCCGCAACCAGCTCGACACCATGATCGGTTGCGCCAGCATCCCGATGCAGCACACCGGCGCCTCCAGTGGCCAGGCGGCGGCCAGCATCTGGCGCCAGGTCCGGAACACCCATCTGGCACCCATCGAGTTTCACGTGACGCCACGCCTGCCGCTGCCGGTGGACCGGCTCGACGATTCGCTGGAGGTCGAGCCGCCGGCGCTGATCAAGGGTTACCTGCGCCTGGGCGCCAAGGTGCTGGGTGCGCCGGCCTGGGACCCGGACTTCAACTCCGCCGACCTGCCGATGATGATGCGCATCGCCGACCTGCCGGCGCGTTACCGCAAACATTTTTCCGGCACGGGGGCCTGATGCGATCGCTGTTTGACAAGCTTGGCCCGCTGAACCATGGCCCGTCGCCGGATGACGCGGATGAGCACGACGAGCTGGCGCTGCGCAAGCGTTACCGCTGCATCTTCATTTCCGACCTGCACCTGGGCACCCCGGGCTGCCAGGCCGCGGCGCTGCTGGATTTCCTGAAGGCCCACCCCAGCGATTACCTGTACCTGGTCGGCGACATCGTCGACGGCTGGCAGTTGCGGCGCAAATGGTACTGGCCGCAGTCGCACAACGACGTGGTGCAGAAGCTGCTCAAACGCGCGCGCAAGGGCTGCCGCGTGATTTATGTGCCGGGCAACCACGACGAATTTGCGCGCGAGTTCATTGGCCACCAGTTCGGCGGCATCGAGGTGCTGGACGAAGCGGTCCATGTCACGGCTGATGGCCGCCAGCTGTGGGTGGTGCACGGCGATTATTTCGACGCGGTGGTGCAATGCGCCAAGTGGCTGGCTTATGTGGGCGACAACCTGTACGAGTTCACGCTCAAGCTGAACCGCCACCTGAACAGCCTGCGCGCGCGTCTGGGCCTGCCTTACTGGTCACTGTCGGCCTACCTCAAGCAGAAGGTCAAGAGTGCGCTGAACTACGTGACCGACTTCGAGGAAGCGGTGGCCGCAGAAGCGCGGCGGCGCGGCCACCAGGGTGTGGTCTGCGGCCACATCCACCGCGCCGAGATGCGCGACATCAACGGCACGCTTTATTGCAACGACGGCGACTGGGTCGAAAGCCGCACCGCGCTGGTCGAGCACTACGACGGCACGCTGGAACTGCTGCACTGGGCGCCGACCCACGAAACCCAGGGCCGGGGGCACCTTGCCGCCACGGTCACCGCCTGAGGCCACGATGAAAATTGCCCTGATTACCGACGCCTGGAAGCCGCAGGTCAACGGTGTGGTGACCACACTGGTCGAGCTGGTGCTGGAACTTGAAAAACTCGGCCACCAGGTCGAGGTGATCCACCCCGGCCTGTTCAAAACCCGGCCCTGTCCGGGTTATGCCGGCATCGACCTGGCGATCCGGCCCAAGGCGCTGCTGGGGCAGAAGCTGGACGCGTTGCAACCCGATGCCATTCACGTCGCGACCGAAGGGCCGCTGGGCTGGGCCGCGCGCGGCTACTGCATCCGGCACGGCCTGTCTTTCACCACGGCGTTTCACACCAAGTTTCCGGAAATCCTCAACGCTGCGCTGAAAATCCCGCTGGCCTGGGGCTATGCCTTGTTCCGTCACTTTCATAAAGCCTCGTCCGGTGTGATGGTGCCGACCGACGGCGTGCTGCGCATGTTGCAGCAGCGCGGTTTTCGTCATTTGCGCAGCTGGACCCATGGTGTGGACACCGGCCTGTTTGCCTTCCAGCCGCAGTCGCGGCTGTACCCGCCGCTGGGCACGCTGGCCCGGCCGGTCAGCCTGTTTGTCGGCCGGGTGTCCTACGAAAAGAATATTGCGGCCTTCCTCGACCTCGACATTCCCGGCACCAAGCTGGTCTGCGGTGTGGGCCCGCTGGAAGCCTCGCTGAAGCAGCGTTACCCGCAGGTACGCTGGCTGGGCGTGTTGCCGCGCGAGGAACTGGCCCGGGTCTACGCCGCGGCGGACGTGTTCGTGTTTCCGAGCAAGTCCGAGACCTTCGGTTTGGTGATGCTCGAAGCCATGGCCAGCGGCACGCCGGTGGCGGCCTACCCGGTGGACGGCCCGCTGGAGGTGCTGGGCACGCAGGATGGGCGGGCGCAGGGCGGCGTGTTGCATGCCGACCTCCGGCAGGCCTGCCTGGCCGCGCTGGCGGTGCCGCGGCATGAGGCCCGGGCCCGTTCCCTGGAATTCAGCTGGACACATGCTGCCCGGCTGTTCGAGGGGCACCTGGTCACAGCCCGGCAGCGCACCGGCGGCCAGCGGGTCCCAGCGACTGCCTTGACCGGACAAGGGCGATGACATGGTTCTGTCACACGCCTGTCATTTATTTGATCAACACTGACAACAAGTCAATTTGATTACAAAATAACAAAATCGCCGAATGTCACCAACTCCCGCCTTGTCACCCACCCCCGCACCCATCGACGTCCAGTTGCTGGACCGCGATCACAGCATTCTTGCCTTCAATGAGCGGGTGCTGGACTGGGCCAAACGCGCCGACGTGCCCTTGCTGGAGCGGCTGCGTTTTCTGTGTATCGTCTCGTCCAACCTCGATGAGTTTTTCGAGGTTCGCGCGGCATTGCACCTGACCGCTGCGCAGGCGCGGGAGCAGAAGGGCGCCTACACCGAAGCGTCTTTCGAGGCGCTGGCCAGCGCGGCGCACGACATGGTGGCACGCCAATATGCGCTGTACAACGACGAGCTGCTGCCGCTGTTTGAAAAGCAGGGCATCCGGATCGTGTCGCATGGCGACCGCAATACCGCGCAGCGGCAGTGGGTGCAGGCCTATTTTGAACGCGAGGTGCGGCCGCTGCTGATTCCGGTGGGGCTCGATCCTTCACACCCGTTTCCGCAGGTGGCCAACAAGTCGCTCAATTTCATTGTCCGGCTCGGCGGCCACGACGCCTTCGGCCGCGAGAACGACATCGCCATCGTCAAGGTTCCGCGCGTGTTGCCGCGCTTCATCCGCATGCCGGACAAGGTATCGGGCAAACACACCTCGTTTGTGTCGCTGTCCAGCGTGATCCGTGCGCATCTCAGCGAGCTGTTTCCGGGCCGCGATGTCGGGCAGTTCTCGCAGTTCCGCGTGACGCGGCACTCCGACCTGGCGGTGGATGAAGACGACGTCAAGAACCTGCGTACCGCGTTGCGCCTGGGCCTGGAGCAGCGGCATTATGGCCAGGCGGTGCGGCTCGAGGTGTCGGCGGGCTGCTCCAAATACCTGTCGGACTTCCTGCTGGGCCAGTTCAACCTGCCCGAAGCCTCGCTGTACCGCGTGCATGGCCCGGTCAACCTGGTGCGCCTGACGCAACTGGTGGATCTGGTCAACGACCCACGGTTGCTGTTTCCGCCGCACAAGGGCTGTTACCCGACGCAGCTGGTGCCCGGCGAGTCGTTTTTTGAGCGCCTCAAGCGCGGCGACGTCTCCATCCATCAGCCCTTCGAGAGTTTTGACGGTGTGCTGGACTTCCTGCGCGAGGCGGTCAACGATCCGCAGGTGCTGGCGATCCGCCAGACGATTTACCGCACCGGCACCGACTCCGAAATGATGGTGCTGCTGCGGGAAGCCGTGCGGCGCGGCAAGGAAGTCATGGTGGTGCTGGAACTGAAGGCGCGCTTTGACGAGGAAGCCAACATCAACTGGGCCGAAATGCTCGAGTCGATTGGCGCCCAGGTGGTCTACGGTGTGGTGGGCCTGAAAACCCACGCCAAGATGCTGCTGGTCACGCGCCGCGAAGGCCAGCATCTGCGGCGTTATGCCCACCTGTCCACCGGCAACTACAACCCCAAGACCGCCCGGCTGTACACCGACATCAGCTACCTGACGGCCGATGCGGCCTTGACGGCCGACGTCGACAATGTGTTTGTGCACCTGGCCAGCCAGAGCAAGCTGCCCAAGCTCAACCGGCTGTGGCTGGCACCGTTCCAGTTGCATAAAAAGCTGATCGAAAAAATCGATACGCTGGGCGAGGTCGCCGCGCAGGGCAAGGACACGCGTATCGTTGCCAAGATGAACGCGCTGACCGATGAAACGCTGATCCTGGCCCTGGTGCGTGCCGGCCAGCGCGGCGTGAAGATCGACCTGGTGGTGCGCGGCGCCTGCATGCTGCCGGCACAGCTGCCGGGCGTGACCGACAACATCCGCGTGCGTTCGATCATCGGCCGCTTCCTCGAGCATTCGCGGGTTTTCTACTTCCGTTGTGATGGCGAGGAAACGCTGTACCTGTCAAGCGCCGACTGGATGAACCGCAACATGCTCAGGCGGGTCGAGCTGGCCTGGTCCGTCACCGACCCGGTGCTGCGCCAGCGCATCATCGATGAATGCCTGGTGGCTTACCTGCATGACAGCCGCGATGCCTGGGAACTGCAGCCGGACGGGACTTATGTGCGGGTCAGCGCGCCGGCCGAGGGTGAGCCGCAGGGCGCCCAGGCGGCGCTGATGGCGCGTTATGCTGCCGGCCCGGCCCGCGGGGACGGGCAGTGATGGACCTGATCCTGTGGCGTCATGCGGAGGCCGAGGAGTGGCTCGCCGACGACGCCCGGGGCATCAGCGACCTCGAGCGCTCCCTGACCGCGCGCGGTGACAAGCAGGCGGCGCGCATGGCGGGCTGGCTGGACCGGCAGTTGCCGGAACGCACCCGCATCCTGGTCAGCCCGGCACGCCGTTGTGAGCAGACGGCACTGGCGCTGGGACGCAAGTACAAGATACGCGCAGAACTCGGCCCCGATGCGCCGCCCTCGCAGCTGCTGGAGCTGGTGCAGTGGCCGTCCAACAAGCTGCCGATCCTGGTGATCGGGCATCAGCCCACGCTGGGCCAGGTGATCTCGCAGCTGCTTGGTTTGCGCGAAGAGGAGTGCGCGGTCAAGAAGGGCGCGCTCTGGTGGCTGCGCCACCGCGATCGCGAAGCCGGCGCGCAGACCGTGGTGGTCACGGTGCAGTCGCCCGAGCTGCTGTAGGCGCAGCGCCCGGTCAGGCCGCAGGCCGTCCGGTCTTGATCGCGGGCACCTGCTCCAGCGCAGCCAGAAAACCGGTGTCGCTCATCGCTGCCAGGGCCTTGATGCCGGCGCGCAGCAATTCGCTTTTCTTGATCGGGTGCGCCAGCCCGGTAGCGCGCTGCTTGAGCTCGTCCAGCACCACATATTCGGCCTTGGGGATGGTGAAGCTGTCGCGCACCAGCTTGGGCTTTTTGGCCTTGACCGGTTTTTCGGTCCTGGGCGCTGCAGCTGGTTGGGCGACCGCTTGTTGGGCCTTGACGCCTGGGCGGACCGGTTTTTTGGCGGTGCCGGCGGGCTGCACAGGCGCGGGGGCTGCAGCAGGTTTTTTCACTGCTGTTTTTTGGGTGCTGACGCCGGTTTGCTTGCGGGAGACGGGTTTTTTTTGTGTGCTGGCCATGTGTGAATCTTTCGGATTAAACGGTTTATACAGTTTATACCGTTGGCATTTGCACTGTCAAATCATCCGTTTCAGGGACTGGCCACAATCAGTGTCCAGGGCGTTTTCTGCCAGGCCAGCACCTCTTCGCGCAGCAAATGCGCCGACTGTGGATAGGCGGCTGCCCAGCCGGTGCGGCAGGCCAGCACGAAGCGGTGGTTGTCGAGCGTCGTTTCCATCTGCATTCCCCTGAGGTCGGGGTCGCGGCGGGCATGGCACAGAATCACGGCCAGCCGCAGGCACAGCAACTGCTGCACAAACACCGGGTCCTCGAAATCGGCCTCGAGCTTGCGCAGCTTGCCGCGGTGGCCCAGCACCAGCAGGCTCAGCCGGTGTGTCTCGGGCAGCGCAAAACCCGGCGCGTCGGCGTTGTCGAGAATGTAGGCGCCATGTTTGTGGTAATCACTGTGCGAGATGTGGCTGCCGATTTCATGCAGCTGCGCCGCCCAGTCCAGCTTGCGCTGGACCCGGGCCAGCTCCGGCGACGGCAGTCCGCTGCTGGCCTGCCGGAACAGGGTGATGGCCGTTTTCCCGACGCGCTGGGCCTGCGCGGCGTCCACCGCAAACTTGCGTGCCAGGCCCTGGACCGTGGTGGAGCGCAGGTCGCTGGTGTCGCGCTCGCGGTCCAGCAGATCGTACAAAACACCGTGGCGCAGGGCGCCCTGTGCCACCTGCATCTGCGTGATGTCCAGCAGCTCGAAAACCGCCCTGAGCACGCTGACGCCGCCGCCAATGACTGCGCGCCGGTCGTCCTTCATGCCTTCCAGCCTGAGGCGGTCTGCACTTTGGGCCTTCAGCAGCCGGTCCAGCAGCCAGTCCAGTCCTTCGCGTGTGATCATCCCCGGCGGCATGCCGGCTGCCACCAGCACGTCGGCCACAGCCCCCACCGTACCGGACGAACCATAGGCCACCTCCCAGGCGGCGGCGGGGTAGAGATTGAGGGCTTCGTCGAGCACCGCCTTGGCGGCAACTTCTGCAGCGGCGAAGGCCCGCGCCGTGAACTGCCCGTCCGGAAAGTACTTCATGGACCAGGCCACGCTGCCGACGCGGTAGGACTCCATCACCAGCGCATCGAGACCCTGGCCCAGAATCATTTCGGTGGAGCGCCCCCCGATGTCCACCACCAGGCGGCGCTCGTCCGATTGCGGCAGCATGTGGGCCACGCCCTGGTAGATCAGGCGCGCTTCCTCGCGGCCGGAAATCACATCGATAGCGAAGCCCAGCACCTGGTGGGCGCGCGCCAGAAACTCGTCGCGGTTGCGGGCCTCGCGCAGTGTCTGGGTGGCCACGGCCCGCACTTCGTTCTTCCTGAAGCCAGCCAGGCGTTCGCCGAAACGCGCCAGGCATTCCCAGCCGCGCTGCATGGCTTCAGGCGTGAGGTTGCGCTCGCCGTCCAGGCCATTGCCCTGGCGCACGGTTTCCTTGAGGTATTCGGTACGGTGAATTTGTCCGTGGTCGAGACGGCCTATTTCAAGGCGGAAGCTGTTGGACCCGAGGTCCACCGCAGCCAGGCGAGTTCCATTTTGCATGTGTGAGGGGGTGTTGGGGCCAGCCAGCATAGCATTCAGGCCGAACGCTGGCGCCAAGCCAGGCGGCGCGCGCCAGCTGGCCTGCCGGCCTGCGGGTCAGCGACAGCAACAGGCAGAATGCGCCGCCTCTGTGACCAGGCTGTGAAACCGGCTCCCACCCGCCCCCGGGTAGCGGCCGCCTGAACGCGTCACACCGCCTGGCGGGGTGAAACCGGCCTGGGTGTTTTCATGCAATTGTCACGCACCTGTCACATTGCGCTTCTACAGTACAGCCTGTTGACCCGTTTATCCAACCGCAAGGAGCCACATGAAACACAAGCGCACTTTCCTCAAGGCAATGGCTGTTGCCGCTTTTGCCACCTTGGGCATGGGTTCCGCCATGGCCGCCGACATCACCGGCGCCGGCGCGACCTTCCCCTTCCCGATTTATGCCAAATGGGCCGAAGCCTACAAAAAGGCGACCGGCACTGGCCTGAACTACCAGTCCATCGGTTCCTCCGGTGGTATCCGCCAGATCCGCGCCAAGACGGTTGCGTTCGGCGCCACTGATGCGCCGGTGTCGGGCCCCGATCTGGACAAGGATGGCATGGTCCAGTTTCCCGCCATCATCGGCGGCACCGTGCCCGTGATCAACCTCGAGGGCTTCAAGCCTGGCGAACTGCGTGTCACCGGCCCCGTGCTGGCCGAGATGTTCCTGGGCAAGATTGTCAAGTGGAACGACGCCAAGCTGGTGGCCCTGAACCCCGGCAAGACCCTGCCTGACCAGAACATCACCGTGGTGCACCGCGCTGACGGCTCTGGCACGACCTTCAACTGGACCGACTATCTGACCGTGGTCAGCAAGGAGTGGGCCGACACGGTGGGCAAGGGCGCTGCCGTCAAGTGGCCTGCAGCTTCCTCCGTCGGTGGCAAGGGCAACGAAGGCGTCGCTGCCAACGTGAACCGTGTCAAGGGTGCCGTGGGTTATGTGGAATACGCCTACGTGAAGAAGAACAACATGAACTTCCTGCAGCTGCAAAACGCCGACGGCAAGTATGTGAGCCCGGACGATGATGCCTTTGCTTCCGCTGCAGCGGGTGCCGACTGGTTCAGCGCACCTG
This sequence comes from Polaromonas sp., assembly GCA_013824015.1. Lineage (GTDB taxonomy): Bacteria > Pseudomonadota > Gammaproteobacteria > Burkholderiales > Burkholderiaceae_C > Polaromonas. The sequence continues at coordinate 10,215 of PNNC01000154.1, read as the reverse complement.
GCATGGGCATCTCCATGGTCAACGCCAAAGGCGCCAAGAGCTGGCCGGTCAGCACCGCCTCCTTCATCCTGATGTACAAGGATCCAGCCGACAAGGCCCAGTCCGCCGAGGTGTTAAAGTTCTTCGACTGGGCCTTCAAGAACGGCAAAGGCATGGCTTCTGAGCTCGACTACGTGCCGCTCCCCGACGCGCTGACCGCCCAGATCCGCACCAAGGTGTGGTCGCAGATCGCGAAGTGAGTTGAACTGATCCTGAAATGACATCCGCCGTCCGGCAAGGTCGGGCCGGCGGATGTTGGCTTATCAGATTGGAAGACCTCACGTGGGAGTCAAAATGAGCGTGGAAATCACCATGAATCCGCTAAATGCGCCTGCCGAGACCGCCGCCAACCCCAATATGGCGTCGATCGCCAGACGGCAAAGGTTTCAGGATGTCCTGTTTCACCGCGTCACCCAGAGCTTTTCGCTGCTGGTCCTGATTGCCCTGGTGGGCATCATCATCTCCTTGTTCATCAATGCCTGGCCGACCTTCCAGAAGTTCGGCTTCAACTTCATCTGGCGCGTTGAGTGGGACATCATCAACGAGGAATTCGGCGCCGCGATCGCCATCGTCGGCACCCTCGCCAGTGCCGGACTCGCGATGCTGATTGCGGTCCCGCTGGCGTTCGGTATCGCGCTGTTTCTCACCGAGACCTGCCCGGTCTGGCTGCGTCGCCCCCTGGGCACGGCGGTGGAGTTGCTGGCCGCAGTGCCTTCCATCATCTACGGCATGTTCGGCCTGTTTGTGTTTGCCCCGCTGTTTGCCGACTACTTCCAGATGCCCGTGCAGCAACTGCTGGGCGGCATGCCGCTGATCGGTTTCCTGTTTGGCGGCAGCACCAACGGCTTCGGCATCCTGGCTGCCGGCATCGTGCTGGCCTTCATGGTGCTGCCGTTTGTGGCCGCCGTGATGCGGGACGTGTTCGAGATCGTGCCGCCCATCCTGCGTGAATCGGCTTACGGCCTGGGCTGCACCACCTGGGAAGTGGTCAGCCGGGTGGTCCTGCCTTACACCCAGAAGGGCGTCATTGGCGGCATCATGCTGGGCCTGGGCCGTGCGCTGGGCGAGACCATGGCCGTCACTTTCGTGATCGGCAATGCCAACCGCATGCCCACCTCGCTGTTTTCGCCGGGCACGTCGATCGCGTCGACGCTGGCCAACGAATTTGGAGAGGCGGCAGACTTCCACCTCTCCACACTGTTTGCGCTGGGCTTTCTGCTGTTCGTCATCACCTTCATCGTGCTTTCGCTGGCCAAAATCATGATGCTGCGTGCCGAAAAGGCCAAGGGCTTGTGAAGCGGCCTGCCTGCCTCCAACCAATCGGGAAGCCCTGATGAAATTCAACCAAGAACTCTACAAAAGCCGCAGGCGTTCCAATGCCATCGGTTTGACGCTTTCCATGGGCGCGATGGTGCTAGGCCTGGTCGTGTTGCTGTGGATCCTGAGCGTGCTGTTTGCCAATGGCTTTGCAGCGCTGGACTGGAACATGTTCACGCAATCCACGCCCGCGCCCGGCAGCGAGGGCGGGGGCCTGGCCAACGCCATCGTCGGCAGCCTGATGATGGTCGGCTTCGCGGTGCTGGTGTCCACGCCCATCGGCGTGTTCGCCGGTGTGTACCTGGCCGAGTACGGCGATCAGAGCAAAACCGCTGAACTGACGCGTTTTGTCACGGACATCATGCTTTCGGCGCCCTCGATTGTGCTGGGGCTGTTTGTGTATGCCATCGCAGTGGCCACCGTGGGCAATTTTTCCGGCTGGGCGGGCAGCCTGGCGCTGTCACTGATCGCGGTGCCGGTGGTGGTGCGCACGACTGAAAACATGATGCGCCTGGTGCCCGGCAGTTTGCGTGAAGCGGCTTTTGCGCTGGGCGCCCCGCGCTGGAAGGTGGCCACGCTGGTCACGCTCCGGGCGGCCAAAAGCGGCGTCATGACCGGCCTGCTGCTGGCGGTCGCGCGCATGAGCGGCGAAACCGCCCCCCTGCTGTTCACCGCGCTCAACAACCAGTTTTTCAGCACCGACATGGGCGCGCCCATGGCCAATCTGCCGGTGGTGATTTTCCAGTTCGCGCTGAGTCCCTATGACAACTGGATACGCCTGGCCTGGGGTGGCGCACTGCTGATCACCCTGTCGGTGCTTGTGCTCAACATCGTGGCACGCGTGTTCCTGCGTGAAAAGGCGCCGGGTTAATACCGCCGTCCCCTGACCCAATACATCTGACCTTCTCAAGACCCGGAACTCACCATGCCAGATACTGCCACCGCCGCGCAAGCCAAGAAAAACGCCCTGGAGCTGCGCAAGCTCTACTTCTTCTACGGTAAATTCCAGGGCCTGAAGGACGTGAACCTCGACATCGAGGAACGCAAGGTCACGGCTTTCATCGGTCCGTCGGGTTGCGGCAAGTCCACCCTGCTGCGCACGCTCAACCGCATGTACAGCCTCTATCCCGGTCAGCGCGCCGAAGGCCAGATCAACTTTTACGGACAGAACATCCTCGACCCCAAGCAGGATATCAACCTGTTGCGGGCCCGCATCGGCATGGTGTTCCAGAAACCCACGCCGTTTCCGATGTCGATTTACGACAACATCGCCTTTGGTGTGAAGCTGTATGAAAACCTGAGCAAGGGCGAAATGGATGATCGCGTCGAGTGGGCCTTGTCCAAGGCGGCGCTGTGGAACGAGGTCAAGGACAAGCTCAGCCAGAGCGGCCTGTCCCTGTCGGGTGGCCAGCAGCAGCGTCTGTGCATCGCGCGCAGCGTGGCGGTCAAGCCTTCGGTGCTGCTGCTCGACGAGCCGACATCCGCGCTGGACCCGATCTCGACCGGCAAGGTCGAAGAACTGGTGCATGAACTCAAGCAGGACTACACCATCGCCATCGTGACCCACAACATGCAGCAGGCGGCGCGTTGCAGTGACTACACCGCCTACATGTACCTCGGTGAACTCATCGAGTTCGGCGAGACCGACCAGATATTCCTCAAGCCCAAGCGGCAGGAAACCGAAGACTACATCACAGGAAGGTTTGGTTGATCATGAGTGACAAACATCTGTCCAGCCAGTTCGACAGCGAACTGACCAGCGTTTCCACCCGCGTCATGGAGATGGGCGGTCTGGTCGAATCCCAGATTCGCACCGCTGTTTATGCGCTGGCCCAGTTCAGCGCCGAGGCTGCGACCGAGGTGACCGAGATGGAAGCCCGCGTCAATGCCATGGAAGTGGAAATTGACAAGGAGCTGTCGTCGATCATCGCCCGGCGCCAGCCCACGGCACGGGATCTGCGGCTGCTGATCGCGATCTCCAAAACCACGGCCAATCTGGAGCGTGCGGGCGACGAGGCGGAGAAAATCGCACGCATGGTGCGATCCATCATCGACAGCGGCGCTGCCCGCACCCTGCCATCTTCCGAATTGCGCATTGCAGCTGATCTTGCGTCCGGCCTGTTGCGCAAGGCGCTCGACGCTTTTGCCCGGCTCGATGTCAACGTGGCCGTGTCCATCCTGAAGGAGGACGATGCGATCGACAAGGAGTTTGACGGCTTTGTCCGCAAGCTGATCACCTACATGATGGAAGACCCGCGCACCATTTCCTCCAGCCTGGACCTGTTGTTCGTTGCCAAGGCGATCGAACGGATCGGTGACCATGCGAAGAACATCGCCGAATTCATCATCTATGTGGTGAAGGGGGCGGACGTCCGCCATACCTCCATGGAAGCCATCGAATCCATGGTTCGATAACCGGAAACACTGTGCCGATGAAAACTGTGCCCCGAGTCCTGATTGTGGAAGACGAGCCGGCGATTGCCGAGTTGATCGCCGTCAATTTGCGCCACAATGGTTTTCAGCCGATCTGGGCGATCGATGGTGAAGCCGCGCAGCGCGAACTCGAGGCCGTGTTGCCCGACGTGATCCTGCTCGACTGGATGCTTCCCGCGCAGAGTGGATTGTCACTGGCGAAGAAGTGGCGCTCCCAGGCCAGGACCAAGCAGGTTCCCATCCTGATGATCACGGCACGCGGTGACGAGCCCGACAAGATTGCCGGCCTGGACGCCGGCGCCGATGACTACATCACCAAGCCATTTTCCACCCAGGAGCTGCTGGCGCGTATCCGCGCCGTATTGCGCCGGCGTGCGCCCGAGCAGACCAACGAGAGCGTCACGCTGGATGCGCTGGAGCTCGATGCCGCCACCTACAGGGTGTCCTATCAGGGGCAGAGTTTGAAGCTGGGCCCCACCGAGTTCAAGCTCTTGCACTACCTGATGAAACACGCCGAACGTGTCCACAGCCGTGGGCAGCTGCTCGACAAGGTGTGGGGCGACCATGTTTTCATCGAGGAGCGTACCGTTGATGTTCACGTCAAGCGGCTGCGCGAGGCGCTCGGTGCGGCAGGCAACATGGTGGAGACCGTTCGCGGCGCGGGCTACCGCATGACCGCGACCCCTTCCGCTTAAGCCAGCGCTTTCCTGCACAATCGCCGCATGGTCTGGCGCGTCTTCCGTTTTTTCCTTTTTCAGCTCGCCGGTGCTTTTCTGGGCCGGTATTTGCCGATGGGGGATCCGCGCAATGGCATGGTGCTCGGGATTGTTCTGGCCAGTGCCTTGTGGGTGATTGTGGATTTGCGCCGGGGCATGCGTTTGCTGGCCTGGCTGAGAGAGGGCGATACCGGCGCTCCGGTCCGGGTCGCCGGACTGTGGGGCGAGGTGGCCGAGAGGACATGGCGCCTGACAAGATCCCGTGAAAAACAGATTGCCGAGAACCGGGATCGCCTCAATGATTTTCTCGCAGCCATCCAGGCATCGCCCAACGGCGTGGTCCTGCTGGACGCGCAGGACGGCATTGAGTGGTGCAATCAGACGGCAGCGGATCATTTCGGTTTCGACCCGCAGCGCGACATCCAGCAACACATCGGCAACCTGCTGCGCGATCCCGACTTTGTGGCCTACCTCAACGGTGGCGATTACGCCGGCGATATCGTGATCCGCGGTCCACGCAGCACGTCGAGCCGGCCCGTTCAACTCGCTGTTCATTTGCATGGTTACGGCGAAGGCCGCAAGCTGCTGCTGTCGCGCGATGTCACCTCCGTGCAGCAGGCCGAGGTGATGCGGCGTGATTTTGTGGCCAACGTCTCGCATGAAATCCGCACGCCGCTGACGGTGCTCGGCGGGTTTGTGGAGACCCTGCAGACCCTTCCGCTGAACGGCGACGAGCGCGCGCGTTACCTGGAGCTGATGGCGCAACAGGCGCGGCGCATGCAGACACTGGTCAGCGACCTGTTGACGCTGTCCAGGCTGGAGGGCAGCCCGCCACCCGGGACCAGCGAGTGGGTTCCCGTCTCGCAACTGATGGCGCAGTGTGAGCAGGACGGCAGGGATCTGTCGCGCATTCTGGCCACACAAAGCCATGACATCACATTCCAGCAGGAGGATCGCTGTGAGGTGGCAGGGTCGCACTCGGAGTTGTTGAGCGCGATGACGAATCTGGTGAGCAATGCGGTGCGTTATACCCCTGCCGGTGGCCGCATCGAGGTCCGGTGGCACAAGCTGCCAGATGGACGCGCCGAGTTTTCAGTCAGGGACAGTGGGCCCGGCATCGCTGCAGAACATATTCCGCGTCTGACCGAGCGGTTTTACCGGATCGACCGCAGCCGTTCGCGCGAGACCGGGGGCACCGGGCTCGGGCTGGCGATTGTCAAACATGTGACCCAGCGCCACGGTGCCGAACTGCAGATCGAAAGCCAGCCCGGCCAGGGCTCGCGCTTCTCGATGGTGTTTCCGGCTACGCGGGTGCGGCAGCCTCTGACCTGACCGCTCCCCGGATGCTGCGCCGCACGGCGAAGCGCAGCAGCAGGGCCAGACTCAGCGCCACCAGCGCCATGCCGACCGTGCTCGCTGCCCAGAAGCTTTGTGCCGAGGGCATCGCAGGCCAGGGCCCCAGGCCGCGGTAAGCCAGCAGGTAACCGCCCAGCAAACCCAGTCCCCAGAGCATCACGCTGTACAGCAGCAAGGGTGTCAGCGTGATGCGGTAGCAGCGAAGCAGGAAGGCCGACACCGCCTGCATGGCATCGCCGAGATGGTAAATGGCCACCCAGATCAGCAGCCCGGACGCCAGCTGGGCCACCGCCGGGGTGCGCGAGTAAAGCGCCGCCACTTCCTGGCTTGCTATCATTAACGTAGCGGCCAATACAATGGCGGAAAGGGCTGCAAGGCTGAATCCTGTCCAGACGGCGCGCGCGGCCTGGTGCGGCCGGCCAGCGCCGGTCCAGAACGACACGCGCGCGCTGCAGGCGATGGCGATGGACAGCGGCACCATGTACAGCACCGAGGCAATGCTGGCGGCAATCTGGTGGCTGGCCGAGGCGACGGTACCAAGTCGCGCGATGAACAGCGCCATCAGCGTGAACGACGTGACTTCCACGAGGTAGGCCATGCCGCCGGGGATGCCCAGGCGTGCAAAAGCGCCGATCTGGCGCCAGTCGGGTTTTTCCATGCGACGCCACAGCCGGTACGGCTGATAGATGTCCTGGGTGCGCAGCATCAGCAGGGCGAGCAGCACCAGGCTGTAGTTCACGATCAGCGTCGCCCAGGCGCAGCCCACCACGCCCAGCGGCGGCATGCCGGCGCCGCCGGCGACCAGCCAGATCGACAGCGGGATCTTGATGCCCAGCGCGCCGAGTTGCAGCCAGGTGATCAGCAGCGGATGGCCCAGCGACTGGTTGAAGGTGCTGTAAATCCGGAACAGCAGCGCCGGCAGCAAGGCCAGCGCCAGCACCGCGAGATAACGCTGGATGTCGGCCTGCATCACCTCGGGCACCTGGGCCCAGCGCAGCAGGGGCCCGGGAAGCAGCAGGGCGGTCATGCCGGCGGCGGTAAGCAGGCCGCACAGGTACAGGCTTTGCCGCAGCGACCGTCCCAGCGCCGCCGGACGTTGGGCGCCGTGCAACTCGGCCCAGATCGGCAGCAGCGCCTGCACGATGCCGATCAGGCCGACATACACACTGATGTAGATCGCAGAGCCCACCGACAGCGCGGCCAGCGCCTGGTCGCTGTAGCGCCCGGCGATGACGGTGTCAGCCACCCCGAAGGCCATGACCGCCAGCTGGCCGACCAGCACCGTGCCCGCGTGCCGGATGATGAGCCGGAGTTCGCTCACGGGCCGCGGCGCGCCGGTGCCGCTGTGGACGCCGGGGCGGCCGGGGCCCGGCTGACCCGTTTGTACAAAGCCACGTTTTCGTTTTTGTCGGTGGGCCGGCGCAGGGTGGCCAGATAGGCCCATTCCGGCATGTCGATGGTCTCGCTGAGCGTTGCCTGGGCGTCGGCATCCACGATCAGGTAGGGGCAGGCGGCTTTGGCGCCGGCCTGGCGCAACTCAAGCTTGCCGTGGTACTGGAAGGCCGCGACCTGCGCGCTGTTCAGCCCATGCACCTCGACGCAGGCATCCGGGTTGACGCGGGCGGCCACCTGCCGCGACAGCGGTGCATAACTGCGCGCATAGTCGAGCAGCGGCAGCCACAGCGTCATCAGCAGCAGCCAGCACAGGGTGGCGCCGCCGGCTGGCAGCACCATGGACTTCCAGAGGGCGGCGCGCTGCCGGCCGGCCCGCCACCTGACCAGCCAGGCCCAGGCCAGGGTGGCCAGTACCGCGGCCAGAAAGGCCAGCCAGGAGAAGCTGGGCTCGAAGCCCGGCGCCAGCTTCGCCACATTGGCAGCCGGCTGCTTCGGCATGCCGGTCTGCATGGCGATCCAGATGATCCAGATGATGGCCGCGCAGCCGGTGAAAAACAGCAGGGTGAACCAGTCGATCAGCGAAGCCACGCTGCGCTTGAGGGTGGGCAGCGCAAAAGCCGCCAGCGCCGCCAGCGGCGGCAGGCTCAGCAGCAGGCTGCGGTCCGATGCCGTGGTGGTCACGGTCGCGCCCAGGGCCACGGCGGCGAACCACAGCGGAAGCGCCACATGCCGGCTCGTCAGTTGCCGGCGCCAGCGCCACAGCGTCCAGGCGGCCAGCGGCCAGGCCGGCCAGGTGAACCAGATCAGCAAACGTGCCAGGCTGCGCCATTCCTTGCGGTCGGCCGGATCGTCCAGCCCGGGGATTTCCACACGCCAGCGCCACAGGTCCAGTGCCGAACACAGCGCCGCGACCGCCAGGGTGAGTGCGCCAGCCAGCAGCACCCAGCGCCAGGCGTGCGGCTCGATTTTTTCGGTGCGGGTGGTTTGTGTGCTGCCCAGCGCAAGCAGGGTGCTGCCCGCGCCCAGCAGCATGGCCACGGTCGGCGCGCCACTGAGGGCCAGACCGGCCAGGCCGATGCCCAGGCCCAGCGCCGGGCCGATGATTTTCCAGGCGCTGCGGTAGGCACTGGCCGCCATGGCGTAGAACACCAGTGCCATGAAGCCGAGCTGCGCCAGGGCCGGCGTGGTTTCGTGCGAGAGTTGCGCCAGGCCCAGGCTGGCAATCAGGGCCAGCAGCCCGGCATCGGCGATGGCGCGCGCATAGTCCACCGGGCTGGCTTCGCCGCCAAAGGCAAAAGCCACCGGTTGGGCCTGCGGGCTGCGGGCAAGGTAATACACCGCGTACCAGGTGGCGAGCAGGGTCAGCGCCAGCAGCAGGCCGAAGGGGATGCGGGCCGCAAACGCCGGATCCAGAAAGGGAAAAGCCTTGATCGCCAGTGCGCCCAGCCAGTAGGGCGCCAGCGCCTCGAATTCGCCGGATTGGCCCAGCAGTTGCGGATGCAGCCAGCTGGTGTTGCCGGCCGCAAGTTCGCGCATGGTGCCGAAGGCCGCAATATCGGCATTTTTCCAGGGGCCGCGGCCCAGAAAACCGGGCAGGACATAAGCGATGCAGAACAGCAGCAGGGCAAGCCGGGGCAGCCGACGGACCGCGGACTGGGCAATGATGGCAGGCGAGGGCTTGTTCAAGAGACGTCAGCAGGGCGGAAAAGGGAATGCCCGATTTTGGGGCAAAAAAAAGCAGCCTGATGGACAGGCTGCTTTTTCGATGGCTTGAGGAAGCCGGGAAGCTTACTCGGCTGCCGGTGCGGCAGCTGCGTCCTTGGCAGGCGTCTTGCCGAAACGGTTGCGGAACTTCTCGACGCGGCCACCCATGTTGTCCACGGATTTCTGTGTGCCGGTGTAGAAGGGATGCGACTCGCTGGACGTATCAAGCTTGTACAGGGGCAGTTCGCGGCCGTCTTCCATGGTCACCATTTCCTTGGTGTTCGCGCAGGAACGGGTCACAAACTTGAAGTTGTTGGACATGTCCAGGAAACAAACTTCGCGGTAATTGGGGTGAATGCCTTCTTTCATGATCTTTCCTTGTTCGTTTCGGGAGCCACTCAAAACCGTTCTGAGCACTTTCCGTGAAGCCCGCTATTATGGCATGAAATCAAGCACTTAGCGCAACTTGATCAGCCGCCCCGCCGCATCATGTCGAAGAACTCGTGGTTGTTCTTGGTCGCCTTCATGTTCTTGAGCATCAGCTCCATGGACTCGATTTCGTCCATGTTGTACATGAACTGGCGCAAAATCCGCGACTTCTGCAGGATTTCGGGGGCCAGCAGCAGTTCTTCCTTGCGGGTGCCGCTGCGGTTCAGGTGAATTGCCGGGAACACGCGTTTTTCGTACAGGCGGCGGTCCAGGTGGATCTCGCAGTTGCCGGTGCCCTTGAACTCTTCAAAAATCACCTCGTCCATGCGGCTGCCGGTATCGACCAGCGCGGTGCCGATGATGGTCAGGCTGCCGCCTTCCTCGATCTTGCGGGCGGCGCCGAAGAAGCGCTTGGGACGCTGCAGCGCGTTGGCATCGACGCCGCCGGTCAGCACCTTGCCGGACGAGGGCAGCACGTTGTTGTAGGCGCGTGCCAGGCGGGTGATCGAATCCAGCAGGATCACCACGTCTTTACCCAGTTCGACCAGGCGCTTGGCGCGCTCGATCACCATTTCGGCCACGTGTACATGGCGGGCGGCGGGTTCGTCAAAGGTCGAGGAGATGACTTCGCCGCGCACGCTGCGCTGCATCTCGGTCACCTCTTCAGGGCGCTCGTCGACCAGCAGCACCATCATCACGACTTCGGGGTAGTTGGCGGTGATCGCGTGGGCGATGTTCTGCATCATCACGGTCTTGCCGGACTTGGGCGGCGCCACCAGCAGGGCGCGCTGGCCCTTGCCGATCGGGGCAATGATGTCGATGATCC
>PNNC01000099.1 GCA_013824015.1 Polaromonas sp. | reverse complement strand
GTCGATTCCGTGCCGCTGAAAACGCGCACCTTCTGAAGCACACATCGGCCCCGCGATCCACAAAAATCGAGAACCCCATGACCAAACGCACCTTCCAGATCTACCGCTACGACCCGGATGCCGACGCCAAGCCCTACATGCAGACCATCGAGGTCGAGCTCGATGGCCACGAGCGCATGCTGCTGGACGCGCTGATGAAACTGAAAGCGCAGGACCCGAGCATCAGCTTCCGCCGCTCCTGCCGCGAAGGCGTCTGCGGCTCCGACGCGATGAACATCAACGGCAAGAACGGCCTGGCGTGCCTGACCAACATGAACACGCTCAAGGGCACCATCGTGCTGAAACCGCTGCCCGGCCTGCCGGTGGTGCGCGACCTGATCGTCGACATGACCGACTTCTTCAAGCAGTACAACTCGATCAAGCCCTACCTGATCAACGACAACCTGCCGCCCGACAAGGAGCGCCTGCAAAGCCCCGAGGAGCGCGACGAGCTCAACGGCCTGTACGAGTGCATCCTGTGCGCGAGCTGCTCGACCAGCTGCCCCAGCTTCTGGTGGAACCCCGACAAATTCGTCGGCCCGGCCGGCCTGCTGCAGGCCTACCGCTTCATCGCCGACAGCCGCGACGAAGCCACCGCCCAGCGCCTGGACAACCTCGAGGATCCCTACCGCCTGTTCCGCTGCCACACCATCATGAACTGCGTCGATGTCTGTCCCAAGGGCCTGAACCCGAGCAAGGCCATCGGCAAGATCAAGGAAATGATGGTCATGCGCTCGGTGTGACCGGTCAAACCTGATGCACACCACCGACGAACTTCTCGGCGAACGCGCCCTGAGCAAGCTCAAGTGGCGCTGCCGCCGCGGCCTGCTCGAGAATGACTTGTTTGTTGAACGGTTCTTCGGAAAATACGAAGCGGGCCTGACCGTCAGGCAGGCCAAAGGTCTCGATGATTTAATGGACCTGTCCGACAACGACCTGCTTGATTTGCTGCTAAAACGTAAAGAGCCTGACCAGCTTTCAGCCATCAGTGCATCGACCGCCGAAGCCAGGGAAGTGCTGGCCCTCATGCGCACACCACCCCGCGCGCCCTGAAGCCTTATTGACGTAGAAAGAAAGTAGAAATGAAACTCGCTGACAACAAAGCCACCCTCTCCTTCAGCAACGGCAGCCCCAGTGTCGAGCTTCCGGTCTACCAGGGCACGGTCGGCCCCGATGTGGTCGACATCCGCAAGCTGTACGCGCAGACCGGCATGTTCACCTACGACCCGGGTTTCCTGTCCACCGCGTCCTGCCAGTCGGCCATCACCTACATCGACGGCGACAAGGGCGAGTTGCTGTACCGCGGCTACCCGATCGAGCAGCTGGCCACCAACTGCGATTACATGGAAACCTGCCACCTGCTGCTGTACGGAGAGTTGCCGAACGCCAGCCAGAAAAAGGATTTCACCGGCCGCGTGACCAACCACACCATGGTCAACGAGCAGATGCAGTTTTTCCTGCGCGGCTTCCGCCGCGACGCACACCCGATGGCCATCATGACCGGCCTGGTCGGGGCCCTGTCGGCCTTCTACCATGACAGCACCGACATCACCAACCCGGAGCACCGCGACATCTCGGCGATCCGCCTGATCGCCAAGATGCCGACGCTGGTCGCGATGGCCTACAAGTACACCGTGGGCCAGCCCTACATGTACCCCAAGAACGACCTGAGCTACGCCGGCAACTTCCTGCACATGATGTTCGCCACGCCTTGCGAGGAGTACAAGGTCAACCCGGTGCTCGAACGCGCGCTGGACCGCATCTTCATCCTGCACGCCGACCACGAGCAGAATGCCTCGACCTCGACCGTGCGCCTGTGCGGCTCGTCCGGCACCAACCCGTTTGCAGCGATTGCGGCCGGCGTGGCCTGCCTCTGGGGCCCGGCCCACGGCGGCGCCAACGAAGCGGCGCTCAACATGCTCGGCGACATCCAGAAAAACGGCGGCATCGACAACATCGGCGACTTCATCAAGCAGGTCAAGGACAAGAACTCCGGCGTCAAGCTGATGGGTTTCGGCCACCGCGTCTACAAGAACTACGACCCGCGCGCCAAACTGATGCAGGAAACCTGCAAGGAAGTGCTGCAGGAGATGGGCCTGGAAAACGACCCGCTGTTCAAGCTGGCCATGGCGCTGGAAAAAATCGCGCTGGAAGACGACTACTTTGTCTCGCGCAAGCTTTACCCCAACGTCGACTTCTACTCCGGCATCGTGCAGCGCGCCATCGGTATCCCGGTCCCGCTGTTCACCGCGATTTTTGCGCTGGCCCGCACCGTCGGCTGGATCGCCCAGCTCAACGAAATGATCGGCGATCCCGAGTACAAGATCGGCCGTCCGCGCCAGCTGTTTGACGGCTCGGTGACCCGCAACGTCAAGCCGCTGCAGTCGCGTTGATCGCCCGGCAGGTTTGAATGCGGCCCGCCCGTGGCAACACCGGCGGGCTTTTTTTCGACTGATTTGTGCGGAGCAGACTGTGACCCCCCTCAAGACCGCTGACGAATTGCGCGCCGCCATCGCCGGCGCCGCGCCGCCGCGTACCTGCAGCTGTGCGCTCGGCGCCTGCGCCGGCTGGGAAAGCCTGGCCGAATACCGCTGGGAGGCGGGGCAGATGACACAGGTCGCCACGCTGCGCGACCCGGCCGTCGACGAACCCACGCTGGAGGAGTTCCACCCCGGGGGCACGCGTTACGAGTCGCCGCAGGCGCCGGTGGCGCCGGCGTTTTTCCCCTACAACCGCTGCGATGTCTGGCACTGCCAGCGCTGCGACCGGCATTTGCTGCGTTACACCGAGTTCGGCGGCTACAACGTGGACCCGCGGGTGCGCGCGCTGGTACCGGAGAACATCGCCGACTGAGCACAATCGCTATGAATTTCATAGCTGGAGAGCGCCGGCTGACATGGGCTGAGGGCAGAAAACCCTGAAAAATCAGGCCCGCAGGCCGCGCCCCCGCTGAGCGGCAAGCCACCCATCTCATTTCACGATGGCGAAAGCGCATCTGATAGCGCAAAATGGTGCATCCATCGTCCAACACGATGTCCATGACACACCCGGAACGCAACTTCGCCCGCCGAATCGACCTGACCTCGCTGCAACTGTTTGTCGCGGTGTGTGAGCTCGGCAGCATCGCCAAGGCGGCCGAGCGCGAGTTCATCGCGGCGTCGGCCGTCAGCAAGCGCCTGTCGGACCTGGAAGCCGTGCTCGACACCCCCCTGCTGTACCGCCACACCCGTGGCGTGGACCTGACGCCGGCCGGGCAAAGCCTGCTGCACCATGCACGTTCGGTGCTGTTCAGCCTCGAGAAAATGCAGGGAGAACTCAGCGAATACGCGGCCGGCGTGCGCGGCCATGTGCGGGTGCACGCCAGCATCTCGGCCATCGTGCAGTTTTTGCCGGAAGACCTGGGCGCCTTCACCGGCCGGCATCCCGAGGTCAAGATCGACCTCGAGGAACACCTGAGCACCGAGGTGGTGCGCGCGGTGCAGGAAGGCGCGGCCGACCTCGGTATCTGCAACACCGCCGACGGCATCGGCGACCTGCAGGCCCTGCCCTACCGCCAGGACCGCCTGGTGCTGATCGTGCCGCGCGGCCATCCGCTGGGCGAGCAGGATGCCGTCGCATTTGAAGACACGCTGGACGTCGACCATGTCGGCCTGCATTCGAACAGCTCGATTTACCTCGCGATGCGCGACGCCGCTGCGCTGGCCGGCCGCACCATCAAGCTGCGTATCCATGTCACCGGCCTGGACGCGATGTGCCGCATGATCCACAACCGCCTGGGCGTCGGCATCATGCCGCAACGCGCCTTCGAACTGATGCACGGCGTCGGCGAACTCGAAGCCGTGGCGCTGACCAATGCCTGGGCGACGCGCCAGATCGAGCTGGTCGCACGCGACTTTTCCAGCCTGCCGGTCACGGCCCGCCTGCTGGTCGATCACCTGACCGCACACGCCGGCATCAACGCCGCGCCCGCACTCAGCTAACTAAAATCAGCCAACCACGAAGGAAAACCACATGGGACGCACCCTTTACGACAAGATCTGGGACGAACACGTCGTCCACACCGAGGAAGACGGCACCGCCATCCTCTACATCGACCGGCACCTGGTGCACGAGGTCACCAGCCCGCAGGCTTTTGAGGGCCTGCGCGAGGCTGGCCGCAAGGTCTGGCGCATCAGCTCCATCGTCGCCACCGCCGACCACAACACGCCGACCACCGGCTGGGAACTCGGCTACGACGGCATCACCGACCTGGTCAGCAAGGAACAGATCACCACGCTGGACAGCAACATCGCCGAATTCGGCGCGGCCGCCTACTTCCCCTTCCTGTCCAAGCGCCAGGGCATCGTGCACGTGATCGGCCCCGAAAGCGGCGCCACGCTGCCCGGCATGACGGTGGTCTGCGGCGACTCGCACACCTCGACCCACGGCGCCTTCGGCGCGCTGGCCCACGGCATTGGCACCAGCGAGGTCGAACACGTGATGGCCACGCAGACCCTGCTGGCCAAAAAAGCCAAAAACATGCTGGTCCATGTGGACGGCAAACTCGCGCCGGGTCTCACCGGCAAGGACATCGTGCTGGCCATCATCGGCAAGATAGGCACGGCGGGCGGCACCGGCTACACCATCGAGTTCGGCGGCCCGGCGATACGCGCGCTCAGCATGGAAGGCCGCATGACGGTCTGCAACATGGCGATCGAAGCCGGCGCCCGCGCCGGCCTGGTGGCGGTGGACGAAAAAACCATCGCCTACGTCAAGGGCCGGCCGCTGGCGCCGACCGGCGTCGAATGGGACCAGGCCGTCAGGTACTGGAACACGCTGCAGTCCGACCCGGACGCGAAGTTCGACACCGTGGTGAAACTCGACGCGGCGCAGATCCGGCCGCAGGTCACCTGGGGCACCTCGCCCGAGATGGTGTTGTCCATCGAGGACCGTGTGCCCGACCCCGACAAGGAAAAAGACGCCAACAAGCGTGACGCCATCGAGCGTGCACTGACCTACATGGGCCTGCAGCCCGGCAAGGCCATCAACGACATCCTGGTGGACAAGGTGTTTATCGGCTCCTGCACCAACAGCCGCATCGAGGACATGCGCGAAGCCGCCGCGATGGTGCAGAAGATCGGCCAGAAGGTGGCCGGCAACGTCAAGCTGGCCATGGTGGTGCCCGGCTCCGGCCTGGTGAAAGAGCAAGCCGAGCGCGAAGGCCTGGACAAGATTTTTGTCGCCGCGGGTTTTGAGTGGCGCGAACCCGGCTGCTCGATGTGCCTGGCGATGAACGCCGACCGGCTCGAGCCCGGCGAGCGTTGTGCCTCAACGTCCAACCGCAACTTCGAAGGCCGGCAGGGCGCCGGCGGCCGCACCCACCTGGTCAGCCCGGCCATGGCCGCCGCTGCCGCGGTGCACGGCCATTTTGTCGATATCCGCAAGTTTTCCTGAGGATCACATCATGCAGAAATTCACCGTTCACAAAGGCCTGGTCGCTCCGATGGACCGCGAGAACGTCGACACCGACGCCATCATCCCCAAGCAGTTCCTCAAGTCCATCCGCAAGACCGGCTTCGGCCCGAATCTGTTCGACGAGTGGCGCTACCTGGACGCCGGTTTTCCCGGCCAGGACCCGGCCAGCCGCCGCCCGAATCCGGACTTCGTGCTGAACCAGCCACGCTACAAGGGTGCGTCCATCCTGCTGGCGCGCAAGAACTTTGGCTGCGGCTCCTCGCGCGAGCACGCGCCCTGGGCGCTGGACCAGTACGGCTTTCGCGCCATCATCGCGCCCAGCTACGCCGACATCTTTTTCAACAACAGCTTCAAGAACGGCCTGCTGCCTATCGTGCTGAGCGAAGTCCAGGTCGGCCAGCTGTTCGACGAGGCGCTGGCCTTTCCCGGCTACCAGCTGACCATCGACCTGGAACGCCAGGTCATCGTCAAGCCGCAGGGCGAGGAGATCGCTTTCGACGTACAGGCCTTCAAGAAATTCTGCCTGCTGGGCGGGTACGACGACATCGGCCTGACGCTGCGCCAGAGCGACAAGATCAAGGCCTTTGAGGCCGAGCGGCTGGCCAGCAAGCCCTGGCTGGCGAACCGCCTGGCCGCCTGACATTTCAAGCCGAATCGGCCTCCAGCCCATGTCAATCATGGGCTGGCAGCTATCAAAACCATAGTCAACAGAAAATATCCGACATGAAAATCGCAATCCTCCCGGGTGACGGCATTGGCACCGAAATCGTCGCCGAGGCCGTCAAGGTCCTCAACGCGCTCGACCTGAAGTTCGAGACCGAAACCGCGCTGGTCGGCGGCGCCGCCTACGATAGGCACGGCCACCCGCTGCCCGATGCCACGCTCAAGCTCGCCCAGGAGTCCGATGCCATCCTGTTCGGCGCCGTCGGCGACTGGAAATACGACACGCTGGACCGGCCGCTGCGCCCCGAGCAGGCCATCCTCGGCCTGCGCAAAAACCTGGGCCTGTTCGCCAACTTCCGTCCGGCCATCTGTTACCCGCAACTGGTCGATGCCTCCAGCCTGAAACGTGAACTGGTGTCCGGCCTGGACATCCTGATCATCCGCGAGCTGACCGGTGACATCTACTTCGGCCAGCCGCGCGGCCGCCGCATCGCCACCGATGGCCACTTCCCCGGCGCCGAGGAGGCTTTCGACACCATGCGTTATTCGCGCCCCGAGATCGAGCGCATCGCCCACGTCGCCTTCCAGGCGGCGCGCAAGCGCAGCAGCCGCGTCACCAGCGTCGACAAGGCCAATGTGCTGGAGACCTTCCAGCTCTGGAAAGACGTGCTGACCGAGATCGGCAAGGAATACCCCGATGTTGCGCTGGACCACATGTATGTGGACAACGCCGCGATGCAGCTGGTCAAGGCACCCAAGAAGTTCGACGTGGTGGTGACCGGCAACATGTTCGGCGACATCCTGTCCGACGCCGCTGCGATGCTGACCGGCTCCATCGGCATGTTGCCCTCGGCCAGCCTGAACACCAAAAACCAGGGCCTGTACGAACCCAGCCACGGCAGCGCGCCCGACATCGCCGGCAAGGGCGTGGCCAACCCGCTGGCGACCATCCTGAGCGCGGCCATGATGCTGCGTTTCAGCCTGAACCAGCCGGAAGCCGCGGTCCGCATTGAAAAGGCCGTGGATGCGGTCCTGACGCAGGGCCTGCGCACGCCCGACATCTTCAGCGAAGGCACGACCAAAGTCGGCACGGTGCAGATGGGTGATGCGGTGGTCAAGGCCCTCGCGCAATCCTGACGCCCTGCGGGCCGGCGCTGCGGCGTTGGCTGCTTGCCACAGGCCAGGCCGGCAAATGCTGCCCCGCAGCGCCGGTCCGGCCGGCCTTGATTACAATAGCCCCATGCGTCAAAACCCCGCTGTCATCCGCCTCGTCGCCGCTTCGCGCGCGATCGTCGCTGCGCCGGTTTCGACCCAGACCACCAAAACGACCACCATTAAAGGCTGACCAGCCTGGTTCGTCGTGCCCTGCCGGCTCGATGAGCCGGGCCGAAAAGCTTCATTTTTTGACTTTTTGAAGGGCGACATCATGAAACTCAAGGGCAATCTCACGGGACTCGTCGGCTGGCGCGGCATGGTCGGCTCGGTGCTGATCGACCGCATGCAGGCCGAGGGCGACTTCGACCTGATCGAGCCGGTGTTCTTTTCGACCTCCAACGCCGGCGGCAAGGCCCCGGCCCAGGCGAAGAACGAAACCGCACTGAAAGACGCCTACGACATCGAGGCCCTGAAGAAGTGCGACGTGATCCTGACCGCCCAGGGCGGCGACTACACCTCCGAGGTCTATCCCAAGCTGCGCGCCGCCGGCTGGGCCGGCCACTGGATCGACGCCGCGTCGACGCTGCGCATGAACGACGACGCCATCATCGTGCTGGACCCGGTCAACCTGCCGGTGATCCAGAACGCGCTGGCCAAAGGTGGCAAGAACTGGATAGGCGGCAACTGCACCGTGAGCTGCATGCTGATGGGTGTGGGCGCGCTGTACAAGGCCGGCCTGGTCGAGTGGATGACCTCGATGACCTACCAGGCCGCGTCCGGCGGCGGCGCGCAGCACATGCGTGAACTGCTGACGCAGTACGGCACGCTCAACGCCGAAGTGCGCGCGCTGCTGGACGACCCGAAGTCCGCGATTCTCGAGATCGACCGCAAGGTGCTGGCGAAACAGCAATCGCTGTCGCCGTCGGAGATGACCAACTTCGGCGTGCCGCTGGGCGGCTCGCTGATCCCCTGGATCGACAAGGATCTCGGCAACGGCATGAGCAAGGAAGAATGGAAGGGCGGCGCCGAAACCAACAAGATCCTGGGCCAGGGCGCCAGTTTCGGCACCGCCGAAACCCCGGTGGACGGCTTCTGCGTGCGCATCGGCGCGATGCGCTGCCACAGCCAGGCGCTGACCTTCAAACTCAAGAAAGACGTGCCACTGGCCGACATCGAGGCCATGATCGCCGCCGACAACGAATGGGTGAAGGTGGTGCCGAACACGCGTGAAGCCAGCATCACCGACCTGACGCCGGTGGCCGTGACCGGCACCATGGGCATCCCGGTTGGACGCCTGCGCAAGCTGGCCATGGGCCCCGACTACCTGGGCGCCTTCACCGTCGGCGACCAGTTGCTGTGGGGCGCCGCCGAGCCGCTGCGCCGCATGTTGCGCATTCTGCTTCAGGCATAAAAACCCGGGCCGCACGCCGCGGCGGCCCGTCTCTGCCAAACGCCGGCAACCGTAACGACTTGTGACGAGTCGTTGTCGTCAGACAACAACCGAAACTTGTAAGTTGATGCTAACCCCGCGTGTCAAAACTTAAGTGCTGTCTTAGCTTGTCAGCCTAATCCCTTGATGTTAATGTTATTTATCGAAAATTAGCGCAGGGGTTTTTGTGCGGACAAGCAGAATAAAATTTGATGCAGACCGAGCACCGGAGGCTCACATTCCCATGAATCATCCTCACCCCTGGCGGCTCGGTGCGGTCGCGGCCGCCATTGCAATGGCTGGCACTTTCACCAGTTTGCAGGTTCAGGCCCTGGGTCTGGGCCGGGTCACTGTCCAGTCCGCCCTCGGAGAGCCTCTGCGCGCCGAGATCGACATTCCTGAAATCAACGCCGAAGAAGCGGCAAGCCTGCGCGCCAGCGTGGCCAGCGCCGACGCCTTCCGGGCCGCCGGCCTCGAATACAGCGCCGCCGTCACCAACATGGTGATCAGCCTGCAACGGCGTCCCGACGGCCGCTCCTATCTGCGCCTGAGCAGTGACCGGCCTGTCAGCGAACCCTTTGTCGACCTGATCCTGGAAGCCCGCTGGGCCTCCGGACGCATCGTGCGTGACTACACGATGCTGTTTGACCCGCCCAATCTGCGTGCAGCCACCCAGCCCATGCCGGCACCGCAAGCGCCCATGGTGTCGCGTCCGCCGGCGCCTGTCGCCACATTGCCACCCGCCCCGGCACCGGCACCGGCCGCGGCACACTACTCACCACCCAGCCCGCCGGCCGTCATGCCCGCGCCTGCCGTGCGCCCCAGCCCGGCACCTGCGCCGGCCGTCGCCGCCAGCCGCGCACCGTCCCCCGGCGGCGAGACCGTCACCGTCAAGGCCGGCGATACCGCCGGCAAGATCGCGGCTCAAACCAAACCCGCGAGTGTCTCGCTGGACCAGATGCTGGTGGCCCTGCTGCGCAGCAACCCCGACGCTTTCATAGGCGGCAACGTGAACCGCATCAAGGCCGGCGCGGTGCTGGAAGTGCCAAGCGCCGATCAGGCCGAGGCCGTTTCCGCCGCCGAAGCCAGCCGCACCATCGTCGCCCAGAGCCGCGACTTCAATTCATTCCGCCGCAAGCTCGCCGAAAGTGCACCGGCCACCCAGACCACCGGCGCGGACCGCCAGGCCACCGGCCAGGTGCAAGCCAAGGTCGACGACAAGGCGCCCGCGGCGGCCACGCCGGACAAGCTGACCCTGTCCAAAGGCGCGGTCCAGAGCAAGGCCGCGGCCGAAGAAAAGATCGCCCAGGACCGCCAGGCCAAGGAAGCTGCGGCGCGTGTGGCCGAGCTGTCGAAAAACATCAGCGACCTGAACAAACTCGGTACCCCGTCCACGCCATCCGCCGCCGCAACACCGGCCGCCCCGCCTGCAGCGCCGGCATCCCCGGCGCCTGGTGTGGCCGTGACCAGCCCCGGCGCCCTGCCCGCCGCAGCCCCCGCGGCGCCGGCAGCCGTTGCACCCGTGGCGCCGGCCAGCAGTGCGGCCGTGCCAGCCAGCCCAGCCATCAGCGCTTCCGCACCGGCCGCCGATGCTGCTGCCAGCGTCACGCCGGCAGCCAGTGCCCCGGCACCGGCGCCAGCGCCTGTGAAAAAACCGGTGGTGGTGCCGCCACCGCCACCGCCGGAACCCAGCCTGCTTGATGAGCTGCTCGAAAACCCGCTGATCCTGGCCGGTGGCGCAGCCTTGCTGCTGCTGTTGCTGGGCCTGGCGGTTTACCGCGCACGTCAGCGCAAAAACTCCGTCGCTGTGGACAGCTCCTTCCTCGAAAGCCGGCTGCAGCCAGACTCTTTTTTCGGCGCCAGCGGCGGCCAGCGCATAGACACCAATGAAGCCAACGTCACCGGCTCGTCCATGGTGTATTCGCCGAGCCAGCTCGACGCCGCTGGTGACGTGGACCCGGTGGCAGAAGCCGACGTTTACCTGGCTTATGGCCGCGACCTGCAGGCTGAGGAAATCCTCAAGGAAGCCATACGCATCAGCCCGACGCGTATCGCCATCCACGCCAAGCTGATGGAAATTTATGCAAAGCGCCGTGATGCGGCAGCCTTTGCCGCCGTGGCCGCCGAGGCCTACACCCTGACCCGTGGCCAGGGCGTCGAATGGGCGCACATGGCCGAAATGGGCCGTGAACTCGACCCCGCCAACGCCATGTACCAGCCTGACGGTCAACCCCCGGCGGCGCTCGGCGCGGCGGCCGCGGCAGGACTGGCCAGCGCATCGTTCACCACCCAGACCAGCCCGCAGCCCTTGCAGGCCGCCCCCGAGCCCAAGGACTCGGCAGTTGACTTCGACCTGGACCTGGACTTTTCGCTGGGCGACGAGGAGGCAGCGCCACCCGCACCCGCACCCGCTCGGGCGCCGGTTCCCGTCCCCGTACCGGCGCCTGCGCCGGTGGCACGCACCGAGCAGACGCTGGCCATGCCACCAGTGGCAGCAGCCGCTCCGGTCGACAACAGCATGGACTTCAGCGCGGCCTCCTTCTCCATGCCGCCTGTCGCCCCACCGCCGCCCGCGCCGGCGCCTGCGCCGCTGCCTGTGATGGACGCCGGCCTGAGCTTCGTCACCGAAGATCCACCTGTCACCACGGCAGCGACGCCGCTGGATACGTCCGGCGGCATGCTGGAGTTCGACATGGGTGCGCTGTCGCTGGACCTGGACAGCCCGACCACCGAAAGCCCGGCGATTGCCGCCTCGCCCGCGCCGTCCCTGGACATGGAAGACCCGCTGGAGACCAAGTTCGCGCTGGCCGAGGAGTTCCGTGCGATCGGTGACACCGACGGCGCGCGCTCGCTGGCCGAGGAAGTGCTGGCCCAGTCCAGTGGTTCGCTCAAGGCCAAGGCCCAGGCTTTCCTGAACGCCCTGGCCTGATCTTTTGCACCTTCTCCCTGGGAGCCGCCCGTGAGGATCGCTCTGGGCCTGAGCTACAACGGTGGCGCCTACGAGGGCTGGCAAAGCCAGCTCTCGGGCAAGACGGTGCAGGACCAGCTCGAAAAGGCCCTCGGCAAGTTCGCTGACCAGCCGATACGCACCCTGTGCGCCGGGCGCACCGATGCCGGTGTCCATGCGCTGATGCAGGTGGTTCACTTCGACACGGCGCTGGTGCGCGAGCTGCCCTCCTGGGTGCGTGGCACCAATGCCTTTCTGCCGCGCGACATCGCGGTGCAATGGGCGCGCGCGGTGCCTGATGAATTCCATTGCCGCGGCAGCGCCACCAGCCGGCGTTATGCCTATGTGGTGCTCGAGTCGCCGGTGCGCCCCAGCGTCGAGGCTGGCCGGGTCGGCTGGGTGTACCGGGCGCTCGATGGCGCGGCGATGCGCGAGGCCATCACCCACCTGCTTGGCGAGCATGATTTTTCGTCCTTCCGCGCGGCCCAGTGCCAGGCCAAAACCCCGGTCAAGACCATCACGCGTATCGACGTGACCCAGCGCGCCGGCTACTGGCGTTTCGAGTTCGAGGCCAACGCCTTTTTGCACCACATGATCCGCAACATCATGGGCTGCCTGGTCAGCATCGGCCAGGGCCAGCAGCCGCCCGGCTGGATGGCCGAGGTACGGGACGCGCGCCGGCGCGACGTGGCCGCGCCGACGTTTTCGCCCGATGGTTTGTATTTCCTGGGGCCACGTTACGACGCCGCCTACGGCCTGCCGGAATCCACACCGGCCTATGATTGGCTCCCATGAACAAACACAGGACTCGTATCAAGATCTGCGGCCTGACGCGTGAAGAAGACGTGGACGCGGCCGTGGCGGCTGGCGCCGACGCCGTTGGTTTTGTGATGTACGCACCCAGCCCACGCTACGTCAGCGCCGAACGCGCTGCCGAACTGGCGCGCCGCTTGCCCCCCTTTGTGACGCCGGTGCTGCTGTTCGTGAACGAATCGGCGGCAAACATCGCGGCGGCCAGCGCCCTGCTGCCAACGGCCTTGCTACAGTTCCATGGCGATGAAACGCCGCAAGCCTGCCTCGCATCCGGCCGGCCCTTCCTGCGCGCCGCGCGTATTCCACTGGAAGTCCCCACATCTGGTGGCCCTCTCTTCGATCTCGTAAAATACGCGGAAGACTTCAAAGCCGCCCAGGCCATCCTGCTCGACGCCCATGTCGACGGATTCGGGGGCGGCGGAAAAACATTCAATTGGTCACTTCTTCCTCCAAGCGTCAACGCTCACCTCGTTTTGTCTGGTGGACTCACACCTGCAAATGTGACCGATGGCATTTTGCAAGTGCGGCCGCGTTGTAAAACGCTGGCCGTCGATGTCAGTTCGGGCGTCGAGATCTCCAAAGGGATCAAAAGCGCCGACAGGATTCATCATTTCGTCGCAGCCGTTCGCGCCGCCGACGACTTACTTGCAGGACACCATGTACGACTACCAACAACCTGACCCGACAGGCCACTTCGGGATTTACGGCGGCAGTTTTGTCTCCGAAACGCTGACCCACGCGATCAACGAACTCAAGGCCGCTTACGCCAGATACCAGCACGACCCGGAATTCCTCGCCGAATTCCAGTACGAGCTCGCGCATTTTGTCGGCCGGCCCTCGCCGATCTACCATGCGGCGCGCACCAGCCGCGAACAGGGCGGCGCGCAGATTTACTTGAAGCGCGAGGACCTGAACCACACCGGCGCGCACAAGATCAACAACACCATCGGCCAGGCCATGCTGGCCAGACGCATGGGCAAGCCGCGCATCATCGCCGAAACCGGCGCCGGACAACACGGCGTGGCCACCGCCACCATCTGCGCGCGTTACGGCCTCGAATGTGTGGTCTACATGGGCAGCGAGGACGTCAAGCGCCAGAGCCCCAACGTTTACCGCATGAAATTGCTGGGCGCCACCGTGGTGCCGGTCGAGTCCGGCAGCAGGACGCTGAAAGACGCGCTCAACGAAGCCATGCGCGACTGGGTCGCCAATGTGGACAACACTTTCTACATCATCGGCACGGTCGCCGGCCCGCATCCCTACCCGATGATGGTGCGCGATTTCCAGAGCGTGATTGGCGAGGAATGCCTGGTGCAGATGCCCGAGATGACCGGCGGCAAGCAGCCCGACGCGGTGATTGCCTGCGTCGGCGGCGGCAGCAACGCCATGGGCATCTTCCACCCCTACATCGCCCATGAAGCCACCCGCCTGATCGGCGTGGAAGCCGCTGGCGAAGGCATGGACAGCGGCAAACATTCAGCCTCGCTGCAGCGCGGTGTGCCCGGCGTCCTGCATGGCAACCGCACCTATGTGCTGCAGAACGAGGACGGCCAGGTCACCGAAACCCACAGCATCAGCGCCGGCCTGGACTACCCCGGTGTCGGCCCCGAACACGCCTTCCTGAAGGACATCGGCCGCGCCGAATATGTCGGCATCACCGACGCCGAAGCCTTGTCCGCCTTTCACTACCTGTGCCGCACCGAAGGCATCATCCCGGCGCTCGAGTCCAGCCACGCGGTGGCCTACGCGATGAAACTGGCCAAAACCATGCGGACCGACCAGTCCATCCTGGTCAACCTGTCGGGCCGCGGCGACAAGGACATCGGCACCGTCGCCGACCTGTCGCACGCCAGTTTTTATTGCAGGCCGTCGTGCCAGGGCCAGGGCATCAAGGGCGGCACGAGTGTGGTTGAGGTGCTGCGATGAGCCGCATTCAGCCCACGCTGGCCGCGCTGCAGGCCTCCGGCCGCAAAGCCCTGATCCCTTATGTCACCGCCGGATTTCCGTATGCCGACATCACGCCGGAGTTGATGCACGGCATGGTGGCCGGTGGCGCCGACGTGATCGAGCTCGGCGTCCCCTTTTCCGACCCGAGCGCCGACGGCCCGGTGATCCAGAAGGCTGGCGACCAGGCCCTGGCTGCCGGCATCGGCTTGCTGCAGGTGCTGGAGATGGTGCGGGTGTTCCGCCAGAAGGACGGCGCCACACCGGTGGTGCTGATGGGTTATGCCAACCCGATCGAGGCCTACGACCTCAAGCGCGGCAAGGACGCCTTTGTGCGCGATGCCGCGGCGGCCGGCGTGGACGGCATGCTGGTGGTGGACTACCCGCCCGAAGAATGTGTGGCCTTTGCCGCGACCCTGCGCAGCCACGGCATGGACCTGATCTTCCTGCTGGCGCCGACCAGTACCGATGAACGCATGGCGCAGATCGCCGCGGTGGCCAGTGGTTATGTCTATTACGTCTCGCTGAAGGGCGTGACCGGCTCCGGCGCGCTGGACCTGGGCGCGGTCGAGGCCATGCTGCCGCGTATCCGCCAGCATGTCCGCATTCCGGTCGGCGTGGGTTTCGGCATCCGCGATGCCGCGACCGCCAAAGCCATCAGCCGGGTTGCCGACGCGGTGGTCATCGGCAGCCGCATCATCCAGCTGATCGACGGCCAGCCGCGCGAACAGGTGGTGCCGCTGGTGCATGATTTCCTGGCCGGCGTGCGCACGGCGCTGGACCAGCCGGCTGGCTGAACCGGGCCCGAACAGGACGGAACTCAGCGCATAATCCCCTTTCTTTACCGGTTTTGCCCCCGCCGGCGCCCTGCGCGCCGGCCCGGGCAGCTCTTCACAAGGACGACTTCATGTCTTGGCTGGAAAAACTCCTCCCCCCGAAAATTACCCCGACCGACCCGACCGAGCGCCGCAGCGTTCCGGAAGGCCTGTGGGTCAAGTGCCCGAGTTGCGAGGCCGTGCTGTACAAGACCGATCTGGAAAAAAACCAGAACGTCTGCCCGCAGTGTAGCCACCACCATCGCATGGACGCGCGGGCCCGTCTCGACAGTTTTCTGGACCCGGAAGGCCGTTATGAAATCGGCCAGGAAGTGCTGCCGGTCGATCCGCTGAAGTTCAAGGACAGCCGCAAATACCCCGAACGCCTGAAGGAAGCGCTGGAAAACACCGGCGAAACCGACGCGCTGATCGTGATGGGCGGCGCGGTGCACAGCATCGGCGTGGTGGTGGCCTGCTTCGAGTTCGACTTCATGGGCGGCAGCATGGGCAGCGTGGTCGGCGAGCGTTTTGTGCGCGGCGTGCATGCGGCAATCGAGCAGAAGGTGCCCTTCATCTGTTTTACCGCCACCGGTGGCGCGCGCATGCAGGAAGGCCTGCTGAGCCTGATGCAGATGGCCAAGACCAATGCCTCGCTGACGCGCCTGGCCAAAAAAGGCCTGCCTTACATCAGCGTGCTGACCGACCCGACCATGGGCGGTGTCAGCGCCGGCTTCGCGTTTGTCGGCGACATCGTGATTGCCGAGCCGAAAGCGCTGATCGGTTTTGCGGGCCCGCGCGTGATCGAGTCCACCGTGCGTGTGACCCTGCCGGAAGGCTTCCAGCGCGCCGAATTCCTGCAAACCAAGGGCGCGGTGGACTTCATCTGCGACCGGCGCGAACTGCGCAAGACGGTGGCCAGTTCGCTGGCCATGCTGCTGCGCCAGCCAGCCGACGCGGTCCTGTAAACACAGCCCCGGCGGGGCCTGTTTGCTATCAAAAACAGAGCTTTCCACGCCCGCCAGACATGGGGTGGAGCCATTTTTGATCCCGAATTCGGGGAAAATCGGCCGCTGCACTGCCGGCGCTGCTGCCAGAGCCCGTGCAGGGGGTAACAAGATCGTGGGAAGATGGTGTATCGCCACCCGCTTTTCGTGAAATTCGCGCCCTGACCGATGCCTGAAGCCCTGACCCTTTCGTCGCTGCCACTGTTCCCGCTGGGGACCGTGCTTTACCCCGGTGGCCTGCTGCCGCTGCGGATTTTCGAGGTGCGTTACCTCGACATGATCAGCAAGTGTCACAAGACCGGCGCGCCGTTTGGCGTGGTGGCGCTGACGCAGGGCTCGGAAGTGCGCAAGCCGGGCGACGGGCCCAGCGGCGACGGTTTTGCCAGCGAGGCCTTTCACAGCGTGGGCACGCTGGCCACCATCACCCACTTTTCGGTCCCGCAGCCCGGCCTGATGGTGATCCGCTGCAGCGGCGCGCAGCGCTTCGAGATTTCCAGCCACGAGAAGCTCAAACACGGGCTGTGGATTGCCGACGTGACCCGCCTCGACGATGACCAGCGGGTCAAGGTGCCGGACGACCTGCGTGGCGCGGCCAACGCACTCGGCAAACTCATCAAAAGCCTGCAGGACCGGGACATTCCGGCCGAGCAGATGCCGCTGGAGCCCCCCTATCACCTCGACGACTGCGGCTGGGTCGCGAACCGCTGGTGCGAACTGCTGCCGATGCCGGTCGAGCTCAAGCAGCGCCTGATGCAGCTCGACAACCCCCTGCTGCGGCTGGAACTGGTCAGCGACATCCTCGAAAAAACCGGCATCGCGCTGTAGCGCTCCCCCGCCGTCCCGGGGCAGACGGCATCGCAGCCTAAAATCAGGGGTTTGGCATTCGGCCCGCTCCCGCCGGCCTGCCCTCTTTCCTCGAGAACTTTTTTCATGTCCATCACGCCCACCAGCCCCGCGGCCGCCCCCGCGCACGACGACAACCAGCTCATCGCCGAGCGCCGCGACAAGCTGCGCCTGATGCGCGCGCAGCAAGCCGGCGGCCAGGGCGTGGCCTTTCCCAATGACGTCAAGCCCGGCCACCGCGCCGAGGCGCTGTTTGCGCAATACGACGGCAAGACCAAGGAAGAGCTGGAGCCACTGGCGGTCACCGTCAGCGTGGCCGGCCGCATGATGCTCAAGCGCGTGATGGGCAAGGCCAGCTTCGCCACGCTGCAGGACAGCTCCTTCGGCCCCTCGGGCGGCCGCATCCAGGTCTATATCAACAACGAAGGGGTCGGGGAAGACCTGCACAACGCCTTCAAGCACTGGGACCTGGGCGACATCGTATCGGCCACCGGCACGCTGTTCAAGACCAAGACCGGCGAGCTGTCGATCCACGCCACCGGCATTCGCCTGGTGACCAAAAGCCTGCGGCCGCTGCCCGACAAGTTTCACGGCGTCGCCGACCAGGAGGTCAAGTACCGCCAGCGTTATGTGGACCTGATCACCGACGAAGCCGCGCGCAAGCGTTTTGCGGCGCGCAGCAAGGCGGTCTCGACCATGCGCAGCTTCATGGTCGACAACCAGTTCCTCGAGGTCGAAACGCCGATGCTGCACCCGATCCCGGGCGGCGCCAATGCCAAGCCTTTTGTCACCCACCACAACGCGCTGGACCAGCAGATGTTTTTGCGGATCGCGCCCGAGCTCTACCTGAAGCGCCTGATCGTCGGCGGCTTCGAGCGGGTGTTCGAGATCAACCGCAGCTTCCGCAACGAAGGCATCAGCGTGCGGCACAACCCCGAGTTCACGATGATGGAGTTCTACGCCGCGTGGTGGAACTACCAGGATTTGATGACGTATACCGAGGACCTGATCCGCCACGTCGCGACCCAGGTCGCCGGCAGCACGGTGCTGACTTACCAGGGCAAAACCGTGGACCTGAGCCAGCCCTTCGAGCGCCTGACCATTCGCGAAGCCATCGTCAAACACACCGAGGCCGGCGCCAACGTGGACGACGCCGCCTGGCTGGTCGCTGCGCTCAAGAAGATGGGCAAGTTCAGCGCCAAGGACAAACTCGACAGCCGCTCGCTGCCCAGCCTGCAGGTCATGTACTTCGAGGAAATGGTCGAGGAAAAGTTGTGGCAGCCGACCTTCATCATGGAGCACCCGACCGAGATCTCGCCGCTGGCCCGCGCCAACGATGCGCGCCCTGAGGTGACCGAACGTTTCGAGCTCTACATCACCGGCCGCGAGTTCGGCAACGGCTTTTCCGAGCTCAACGACGCCGAGGACCAGGCCGCGCGTTTTCTCGCGCAGTCCGACGCCAAGGACGGTGGTGACGAGGAAGCCATGCACTTCGATGCCGACTATGTGCGCGCCCTCGAATACGGCATGCCGCCGACCGGCGGCTGCGGCATCGGCATCGACCGCTTCATGATGCTGCTGACCGACAGCGCCAGCATCCGCGACGTGATCCTGTTCCCGGCGCTGCGGCGCGAGGCCTGAGGCGGGTCCGGGCCGGGTGCGAAGCCACCCTGCCGTGAGCGTTGCGGCGCGCCGCCAGCAGGCGGTCGCCGCGGCTACCTGAGGGCAGCGAGCGCCTCGCCGTTCCCTTCGAATTTCTTCAGCAACTCTTCGCGCGCCCGCTCGGTCTGCGCGGGATCGCAGGCACGAACTTCCTGGTTGTCCATGTACCTGCCGGCTGGCGCCGTCAGGGGCTTGCGCCCGGCGCAGGCGTCGCGGCGCGCGAGCCAGAAGCGGACGTCCTGCGGCAGCGCCTTGTCCTGCATGCTGAACGCCTTCTCCCGGCGCTCGGAAAAACTCTCATGGCCGCTGAAACAGTCAACGCTTCCCGGGTTCCAGGTCGTCGCCGTGCCGTCCTGGTAAAGGCACACGGTGTACTTCGCGCCGCTGCTGTTGCGGGCCTGCGCCGCGGCGAGGCTGTCGTGGAAATGGATCGCGATATCCTCGGCATTCAGGTTCATGCGCGGGTCGTGTCGCTCCAGCACGGCAGAGGCGGCCTGGCGGAAGGCCTGCGACCCCACGGGCAGCTTCGAGTAGTAGAAGACCATTTCGTCGCCGCGCCGGCCGGTACCGCTTTCGCCCACATAGACAAACGGGTTCTGCTGGCGCGGGTCCGCCTTCAGCGCTACCGCCGCATAAGCCACGGGGATGGCCAGCGCGATGATCAGCGAGCCCGCCCATTCCTTCATGCCTTCCGGCCAGCGGCCTCCGAGCGCGCGGACAAAAAGCTGCGCGATCAGACAGTCGGTGACGATAAAAAGACCCACAGGCTGCTGCTGCCAGAGCCGCCCACCGGCCATGTCCGTCGTGGCAGCGAGCTGCAGCGTGTCAAGATCCAGCAGCACCGCGACGCCCACAAGCATGCCCGCCAGCAGCAGTCCCCGCACGTGGTCACCCAGCCGTCCTGTCCACGGCTGCGTGAAGAGGATCACCGACACCCCGATAAAGGACGGCAGATGAAGCACGCCACCGGCCACAGGAATCGGGATCAGGTAGTCGAAAAACGCACTGCCCGATCCCCAGATGCCCTTCCAGCCCAGCGCACCGGCAATGGCGGCGGGGACCAACCACGCGAGTGCGGCCCATAAGAAGAAAACCGTTTTACGATACATCGGATTGCCCCTCCCTTCTTGCGCCGGGGTGCCCGGCACCGCGGCCTTCATCCACGATCCCTCAGTGTTGTGTCACCACCATCGGTTCGCCCCGGGTGATGATCATCGTGTGTTCGTACTGGGCCGACAGGTTGCCGGGCGCGCCCACCAGCGTCCAGCCGTCGGCGGTTTCGGTCACCACGCGGCTGCGCGTCGACAGAAAAGGTTCGATGGTGATCACCATGCCTTCTTTCAGCATGCGCCTGTCGGCCGGATCGAAGTAGCCGGGAATGTGCTCGGGCGCTTCATGCAGCGCCCGGCCGACGCCGTGGCTGGCGAGGTTTTCGATGACCTTGAAACCGTACGCCTTCGCCGTCCGTTCGATGGCTGCACCGATGCCGTTGAGCGGCTGGCCGGCGCGTGCGTGCTTCATGGCTTGTGCCAGCGCGGTGCGCGTGGCATGGCACAAACGCGTCTTCTGCGGGTTGGTCGGCGGCACCACCCGCGTGCCGCCGGTATCGGCGAAGTAGCCCTTCAACTCGGCCGACACGTCAACATTCAGCACGTCACCCGCACGAATGATGCGGTCACCGGGGATGCCGTGGGCGGCCTCTTCGTTGATGCTGATGCAGGTGGCGCCCGGAAAGTTGTAAGTGAGCTGGGGCGCCGACCGCGCGCCGTGTTGTTCAAGCCACTGCGCACCCAGTGCATCGAGCTCGCGCGTGGTCATGCCAGGCTCGGCGGCATCCAGCATGTCGTGCAGCACGCTGGAAACAATCTTGCCGATGCGCTGGAGGGCCACCACATCGTCCTGGGTTTCAATGGTCATCTGATTTCCTGTCTGTAGACCCGGCATTATCCGGGAAGCGCGGCCAGCGGCTGGACGGCAGCATCTCCCCCGCAGGCTCACGCCGAGGGCGGAGGGCGCTGCAGCGGCAGCCACATGTGCACCTTCGCCTGGTAACCTGCCGGGTTGAGGACAGCCATCGGCTCCAGGCCGAAAGCCTGGAACCCGGCGCGGGTGTAGAGACGGGTCGCCGGCGTATTGCCTTCGGTGACGGTCAGCGTGAGCTGAAGCACACCTGGCCGTTGATGCGCGCAGTCCAGCGCGGCCTTTAGCAAGGCACGGCCCGCGCCGCTTCCCCTGGCCTCTGGCGACACGTACATGCCGATGACCGCGGCCTTGTGCCTGGTCTTGGGTCTTGCCGAAAACTCCAGCGCGACCGTTCCCACCAGCTGCTGGCCTTCGAAGGCGCCAAAGGCGGCACTCAGACCGGCGGGGTCGGCCAAGCGCCGGACCCAGAAGGAGTCCGGCTCTGCCGCCCTTTCTGCCACCGTGGAGGTGAAGGCGTCGGGGGCCAGCGCGTAGGCCTCGAGCATGAGCTTGCGGTAGGCTGCTGCGTTCGAAGCCTGGAGGCGTGCGACGTGCATGGCTTCTGCGGGCTAGGCCGGAAAGTGACCGGACCGTTGCGCCTGAACGAAACAGCCAGCGGCACCCGCAGCGGCCCTCATGCCGCTACTGGCAGGCTGTGCCACCAGATTCTGCAGCTCCTGCACAAGCCGCCATCAAATTGGGCATGTAATGCGCCATCGAGCACCATGCGTGGCAAGGGATCGCCGGGCTGGCGCACAAACAGGCTGGTTCCCGTGGACTTGGCCCAGATCTCGAACAGTTCTTCCGAGGCGACCTGGTAGCTCACATGCCAGTGGGCGATCCCCTCGCCCGCCGCAGACGCCAACACCTCGTAGCTCAGCGCGATGTCTTCCTGCAGCTTGACCCGCTGCCAGTACGCGGCCAGCTGTTCGTGTCCGCGCTGAACCGCAAAGGGCGTGTTGTGGTACTCGGCGTCGGCATGAAACAGCGCAGCAAACGCCTGTTCATCGCGCCGTTCCCAGGCGCTCTTGTAGCCCCGCATGAATTCCTCGATATCCATCAAGCTCCCCCCCCCGTTGAATGCGGCGCCAGTCTGACAGACCGGTGATCCTGGCCGGCAAAACCGTTTGAACGCCAGGCGAAAAACGGATTCACTGTCGGCACTATAGCCTTCAAACCCGGCAGGCCGCGCCGGCAGGACGGCCCCGCCTCCATTCATCAAATCAGCGCCCAGCCCATGCCACGCAAGGGCAAGCAGCTATCAAATACGTAGCAAATCATTCGCCCCAATCCCGGTGCCCACAACGGCCTTCGACCTGAAAGCGATCAGGCTGCATTTTTTTCGCCATGGCGATGCACCCCGGCAAGCCCCGCTCACGTGCGTCGGCAGCGACACGCACGCATGCCGTCGCGCGGCCTGACACCTGGCATGGGGGACGTCCAGGAGCGGAAAGCGTCCTGGACGGCCTGCCGATGGAAGCATCAGTCCGCACCTTCGGCTGACCAGAATGTCGTCGCTTCCGGTGGCAGCTCCGACAGCACACGGGCGAGCTCCGCTTGCCCGACTCTGTTTCGCAGTGCCCTGGCGACTGCCGGAATCGCGTTTTGCGGTGAGAAGTTGTGTTCCGGCCTGATGGACCGGACTTCTGCGAGTAGCTGCTCCTCCGTCCCGAAGGCTAGCGCCTCTTGATCTGGATTCCACTGCTCCAGGAACAGCGAGCGAATCACCGGCGGCAGGACCATTGAGAACCTGATGACCTGCTTGACCGTCAGACGGCGGCGAAAAGTGTGAAGCACACCGGCCACCATGTTCCATGCCATGTTGGTGGTAGCGAGGCCCGCATAATCGCGAGCGTCGACCAGGAACCGCTCGAATTCCAGCGACGCGTTCTGATACTCGAAGGGCAGGGTCATGGTGTTGTGCGGCCTAACGTCGGCGCTGTCCGGCGGGCAGCATTAGCCGCGAAGCGGCCTTGTGCCGCTGCGTGCCCGTGACGAGCAACCTGTTATCCCTCATATGCCTCCAGAAACCGCGCGTCCCCGGTTGACACGCAAGAAAGACCGCTGCCGGTGACCTTCATCACCGCCCCTGAGTTGAATGTTATCTCAGCCGAAACCTGACCGGACAAAGTGATAGGCAAAGGGATGACGTTCGCATACTCGACATGTTCATTCGCGACAAAGCCACTTGAAATGGTTCCTATGCATTCGCCTCCGTGCTCCGAGGACTGAGCATCGCTGAACACCAGCTCAACGGACTGGAGATAGCCTTGACCTGGATCGATTCCCGGCCGCTCAGCGGAGCGGTGAACGTAAGCGGGATCGAAAACCAGGCGCAATTCAGAACCCGACAGACGTACAGCGCTAAGGTCAGAGTCGTGGAGTTCGATGGCGCTGTTCATGAGGGATAACGTTTAACTTGAGCGACGCCGTTAGGCGTCCGCTCGAAGGAAGGGTTAGGCGTATGCGCGATGCTATTCATCGAACGTTCCGACCAGGGGTGAACGGTTTGACTCGGAAAAGCGCCACGCCAAGAGTAGCAACGACCAAGGGCAAAAGTACTGCCGACCAACGAAAGACGAGATCGGTACTTGGTACTCCATCGACGTTGACGGTACCGCCAGGCAAGATGGCATGAACGCTCGCCAGAGCCACGACAACGCCGCCAACGGCAAATACCACCGCAACGATGCGGCGGACAAGGACGTTGAAGACGCGCCAGTACGTGGTCATCTTGTAGACGCCTAACGTGCAAGGCCATCAGCACGCAACACATGCCGCGAAGCGGCAACCTGGTGTTGTGTGTCGGCGTGGGCCGACCAGTTAGCCCGGTAGCTCATTTGGGAGCACCCAATAGAATGGCCACGACAATAGAAACACCGGCGATCGCTACAAAATAGGCGATTGCATACGGGATCAGTATTAGCCATTGAAGTCGCTTTGGCCTAGTGTGGACGACGAAGCACACCACCCCTATCAAAAGAGGCAATCCAGAAACGAAAGGTCCCACAAGTGGCGTTCTCGGCCACCCGAGTGCTGCGAAAACGCACAGGACAAGGAAGGCCACGCCAAATGGCCCTACGGTCCAGCCAAGCAGTAGCGCAGTTTCTTTTGCGGTACGTGTTGAAGGAAGCATAAAGGGCTAACGTGAAGATGACCGGACCACAACAACTCGCGGCGAAGCCGCCTTCTGCTGTTGTGGGTCCGTGTTGATTGGCATGTTAAACATTCTCGGCCTGTGACGGATACAGATGCATGCAAAACCGCCACTCATGTACGGGCTGGTCGTCAATGTACACCGTGGGCTTGGGCAGGAAGCCTTCGAAGCAATCAGTTATTCCAAGCTCGACTGCCGTGGTCTTGCAGTATTCGGCGCCACCGGAACTCCAGAGGTACAAAGTTGCGCCCTCTGCCTTGAGTCGTCGCACTTGCGCAATCACCGCAGGCATTGGGATGCGCTTAACGCCCACAGACCGCACCATGGTGTCGTCAATATCCACAAAAATCACACGGGGGGACATAGATGTTTAACGTCGGACGTAACCGGCGACCGAGGAGCGGCGCAGCGCAGCTGCGGGACGGCTTTGGGCGTCCGCGTTGACGGACCTGTTAGACGGCATTGCCCGGGACGTAGAGGTCCGTCGACTCCAGACCGCTCGGATAAACGCGCTCATTTGCCTCCAAGGACAGGATTACACCTTCCTCGTCCCCATCGTACACGCGCGTTCCTTCATGCTGAAGCGGACACACGAAAGCCAAACCTGCAGGGAGATCTACGACCCCGCAAGAAGGAGGACGCGACAGAAAGACGGTGCGCTCCAGTACGGACTGCAGCTTGTTGCCCAGTGCCGCTTCGTCTCGCACGAGCTGTTGCACAGGCCCGGACAGGGCGCCGAACCGGCTCAGCTCCCACGCCTCCACGTAGTGTCCGTCGGCGAAGAGTGGATCGTCCTTGGCCCAGTAGTTCATGCCGTCTAACGTTTGACATGAGGGGCGGACAAGAGCGATAGCTCTTGGACGTCCCTCTCGATGGAAGGGTTAGGCGTCATTCGGTGAACTGAAACCTGACTTGCGCCCCGTCGGGCAGATCTTTGATCTGGAAAGCGAAATCTCCCGACGCCTGAATCAGCTCGCTCAGCGAAATTGACGCCAGATTGTTGCCCCCGTACTCACCGCCCAGTAGACCGGGAATCTTCAGGCAGTACTTTTTGCCTGCTTCGAGAGGGCCAACTTTGGCTTGTGCTTCTTCGACAAGCGCTGACATCTTCCAGTCTTTCTGAAATCCTTCATCCTCGATCAGAGTGTCGAGGGCCGTTCGATCTGTCGCAATGACTTCGCAAAACAAGTCTTCCGGGCAGATGCGCCAGTACTGGCCCTGCTCATCGCGGACCATAAGGTTTCCGAAGTCGTTCTCCCCAACGACTTTGACAGGCTTGATGCCGGTCCAGCCCCACGCACGCTCAATGTGCTCGATGAGTTCCATGACGCCTAACGTAATTTAGACCGCAAAACCTGCGGTTTAACTTGGCGTGTGAGGTTTAACTTGGTCATCAAAATCTCCCGAAACCCTCTTGTTTATTGGGTTTTCGGCAAATATACTGTATTTTCATACAGGTATAAATACTTCCATGAAACCCGGCAACCCACCGCTGCAATCGATCCGCTTGCTCGATCAGGTCAGGGAGCGGATTCGCTATCTTCACTATAGCTTGAGCACCGAGAAGCTCTATGTGTACTGGGTTCGTTTTTTCATACGCTGGCATGGCTTGAAGCATCCGCGCGACATGGGGCCCAGGGAGGTTGAGGACTTTCTGACTATGTTGGCTACCGAGCGCAAGGTTTCAGCGTCCACACATAACCAGGCT
Organism: Polaromonas sp.; assembly: GCA_013824015.1. GTDB lineage: Bacteria > Pseudomonadota > Gammaproteobacteria > Burkholderiales > Burkholderiaceae_C > Polaromonas. The sequence goes on along the minus strand of PNNC01000099.1, from coordinate 3,536 downwards.
TTAAGCGCGCTGCTGTTTTTGTACCGCGAGGTGCTTGGTATCGATCTGCCCTGGCTCGACAACATCAATCGGCCCACCCGGGCGCGGCGGATTCCCTCCGTGCTGACCAAGGACGAAGTTGCCGGTTTACTGGCAGCGATGGATGGGGAGTGCGCCCTGCTCGCGCGCTTGCTCTACGGCACGGGCATGCGGCTGATGGAGGGTATCCGTTTGCGCGTCAAGGATGTTGAGTTTGAGCGTCACGTGATCATCGTGCGTGAAGCCAAGGGCAACAAGGACCGCGTGGTGATGCTTCCCCGCTCATTGGCCGCTGCGCTGCGGCTGCAAATGCTGGCCGCCCGCGCCATCTGGGAGGCCGACCGTCAGGCGCAGCGCGCCGGCGTGCAAGTGCCCGACGCACTGAGTGTGAAATACCCACGACTGGGCCAGACCTGGGGTTGGTTCTGGCTGTTTCCCTCACCCACGCTGTCCACCGACCCGCGCAGCGGCATCGAGCGACGCCATCATCTGTATGAAGAGCGATTGCAGCGCAGCCTGAAGCAGGCGGTCGTGCAGGCCGGCATTTTCAAGCCGGTATCGGTGCACACCTTGCGCCACAGCTTTGCCACGCATCTGCTGCAGTCGGGCACCGACATTCGCACGGTGCAGGAACTGCTGGGCCATTCCGACGTGAGCACCACCATGATTTACACCCACGTGCTCAAGGTCGCGGCGGGCGGCACCGCCAGCCCGCTGGATGTTTTGGCCGCCTGACTCGCTATCAATTCAGTAGCTGCGTATGCCCGTAGCTAAAGGGCCAGCGGCTGTTTTGATGCATGAACGACGTGGCATTCGCAGCTGTACCCTGAAAACGGACTCGAGGTCATGCATCAAATCGGCCTCCAGCCCATGTCCCGCCTGCGCCAGCAGCTATCAAATAAGGAGCGCGCTTGAGCCGCCCGGCGCTTGTGGGCGGCTTCGACAGGCTCAGCCCAAACGGTGGTTCAAGAAACGGGACAGACCCCCCGGAGATTACAGCAGCCCGGCCCCCGGCAAAAACGTCGTTGGCGGCTCCGGCGTTTCGGGTGCAGCAGGCTCGGCCACCACCGGCGGCGCCGGCTCGGCCTTCTCCACCGGCATGCGCAGGTCATCGAGGTAGTCGCGCGCAATGTTGACGCTGCTTTTGACGCCGAGCGCGTCGAACCGTTTGGCCAGCCACTCCTTGCCGCAGACCACACCGAGGTCGCGCAGCGAGTGGATCAACTCCCTGTCGGTGGACGACTTGCTGGCGGCGGTGAATTTTTCGAGGGCTTCGCCGCCGTCGATGCGGTGCATCAGCACGTCCTTGTAGTGGGCAGGATCGAGCTTGCCTTCGGCCAGCAGGCGTTTGACAAAATCGATGGCACGCATCTCGGCGATCAGTGCCGCGTTGAAGGTGATCTCGGTCACGCGGTCCATGATTTCGGCGGGTTTGGTCGGCAGCTGCTTGCGCTGGATCGGGTTGATCTGCACCAGCACGATGTCGCGGCTGTCGCAGTGGTAGATCAGCGGGTGGATCGCCGGGTTGCCGGAATAACCGCCGTCCCAATACGCCTCGCCGTTGATCTCGACCGCCTGGAACACCATGGGCAGGCAGGCCGAGGCCATCACCGCGCTGGCGGTCAGCCGCTTGCCGGAGAACACCTCGGCCTTGCCGCTGGCCACCCGCGTGGCGACCACAAACACCTTGGGCGTGGCCGGCTGCGGCGCCGCCGCCAGGCGCTCGAAGTCCACCTGCTTTTCCAGGAAGTCTTTCAGCGGGTTGATGTCGAAGGGGTTGCGCTGGTAGGGTGACAGCGCGTTCGACCAGTAACGCGTCATCGCGTCGGTCCACAGCTTGCTGGACCAGTTGCCCCCGCCCATCAAGCCGAACAGGATGCCAAACGGCGCCTGCTGCATCTTGCTCATGGAGCGCGACACGGACGAGGACAGCGCGCCCATGTCAACAATGCCGTTCCAGAAACTGTCCAGCGCCTGGCGCGCCGCGTCATGCCGGTCGGCGCGTGGCTTGCCCTGCGCCAGTGCAAAGCCGTGCGCCAGCGCCACCGCGTTCATGGCGCCGGCGCTGGTGCCGCTGATGCCCTCGAGGTCCAGACGGCCGTCCTCGAGCAGCGCGTCCAGCACGCCCCAGGTGAAGGCGCCGTGCGAACCTCCGCCCTGCAGCGCCAGGTTGATGCGCGGCGCGGCGTCTGGCGCGGGGGTGTCGGGCTCCGGGGCGGCAGGCAGGTCCATGTATCGAGCTTAGCAAGAAACAGGCGCAGGACTAAAATCCGGGCTCCCACCCGCACTGCACCACTTCCCACCATGAACTACCTGACGGGGTATCCCGACACCCTCCAGAGCCAGGTGCGGGAGCTGGTCGCGCAGGACCGCCTCGGTGCGCTGCTGCAGAAAAAATACCCCGCCATCCACGGCATACGCACCGACCGGGCGCTGTACGACTACGTGATGGACCTGAAAAACAGCTTTTTGCGCAATGCCGAGCCGCTGAGCAAGGTGGCCTTTGACAGCAAGCTGCATGTGATCGCCCATGCGCTGGGCACCCACACCACGATCTCGCGGGTGCAGGGCAACAAGCTCAAATCCAAACGCGAGATCCGCGTGGCCAGCCTGTTCAAGGAAGTGCCGCTGGAGCTGTTGCGCATGATCACGGTGCACGAACTCGCCCACATCAAGGAAAAGGCCCACGACAAGGCCTTCTACCAGCTCTGCACCTACATGGAGCCGCAGTACCACCAGTTCGAGCTGGACCTGCGCCTGTACCTCACCCATGTGGACGCAGGCGGCAGCACGCCATGGCCTGCAGCGCCCGCAGCGCTATAAATTCAGGAGCTGCCCAGCCCCGCTGGACAGGGGCTGGCGGCCCAAAAGGCTTGTAAACCTCAGGGAATCAGGCCCATGGCGTGCATGTAGGCCGGGTGCACCATCAGGTCGTCCCAGCCATGCGCCGGCGTGACCGGCAGCAGCTCGCGGCGGCGCAGTTCGCTGGACTCCAGCGGCTCCCACTGGCCCTTGAGCTGGGCTTCGGCCAGGCCATGAAGCAACTCGTCGACCGCTTCGCCCTTGCCGACCGACTGGTTGCACAGCAGCACCATGTCGCAGCCCGCCGTCAGCGCCGTGATCGCGGCCTCGGTGTAGCTGACCTGCTTGCCGTCGATGACGCGGGCGCCAGCCATGCTCAGGTCGTCGCTGAAAATCGCGCCGCCGAAACCAAGCTGGCCGCGCAGGATGTAGGTCAGCCATTGCTCTGAAAAGCCGGCCGGGCGCGCGTCGACCTTGGGGTAGATCACATGCGCCGGCATCACGCTGGTCAGCGTGGTGTTGAGCCAGTCATAGGGCGCGGCGTCGTCGGCCAGGATGGCTTTGAGGCTGCGCTTGTCCACCGGGATGTCGGTGTGTGAATCGGCCTTCACAAAACCGTGGCCGGGAAAATGTTTGCCGCAGTTGGCCATGCCGCTTTGCAGCAGGCCGTGCATCAGGCTTTTGGCCAGCAAGGCCACCACCCGCGGGTCGCGCGC
>PNNC01000208.1 GCA_013824015.1 Polaromonas sp. | reverse complement strand
GCCGAGCACGAAAAAGTCGTCGACACGGTGATGGACAACAACGCCATCGAAAAAGAGCGCGGCATCACCATCCTGGCCAAGAACTGCGCCGTGACCTGGGAAGGCACCCACATCAACATCGTCGACACCCCCGGCCACGCCGACTTCGGCGGCGAGGTCGAGCGCGCGCTGTCCATGGTGGACGGTGTGGTGCTGCTGATTGATGCGCAGGAAGGCCCGATGCCGCAGACGCGTTTTGTGACCAAGAAGGCGCTGGCCCTGGGTCTCAAGCCGATCCTGGTGGTCAACAAGGTCGACAAGCCGGGCGCCAATCCGGACAAGGTGGTCAACGCCGCCTTCGACCTGTTCGACAAGCTGGGCGCCACCGACGAGCAGCTCGACTTCCCGGTGGTGTATGCCTCCGGCATCAACGGCTGGTCCTCGCTCGAGGAAGGCCCGCCCAACGAACAGTGGGGCCCCGACATGTCGGCGCTGTTCAACACCATTCTCAAACACGTGCCGCCGCAAAAAGGCGACCCGGCCGCGCCGCTGCAGCTGCAGATTTCCGCGCTCGACTTCTCGACCTTTGTCGGCCGTATCGGCGTTGGCCGCATCAGCCAGGGCACGATCAAGCCGATGATGGACGTGGTGGTCATGGAAGGCCCGGACGGCAAGGCCATCAAGGGACGCATCAACCAGGTGCTGACTTTCCAGGGCCTGGAGCGTGTGCAGGCGACCGAGGCCGGCCCTGGCGAAATCGTGCTGATCAACGGCATCGCCGATATCGGTATCGGCGTCACCATCACCGACCCGACCACCCCGGCGCCGCTGCCCATGCTCAAGGTCGATGAGCCGACACTGACCATGAATTTCTGCGTCAACACCAGCCCGCTGGCCGGCCGCGAAGGCAAGTTCGTCACCAGCCGCCAGATCTGGGACCGCCTGCAGAAAGAGCTGCAGCACAACGTGGCGCTGCGCGTCAAGGAAACCGACGAAGAGGGCATTTTTGAAGTCATGGGCCGCGGCGAACTGCACCTGACCATCCTGCTGGAAAACATGCGCCGCGAGGGTTTCGAGCTGGCCGTCTCCAAACCGCGCGTGGTCTACAAGGACGTTGGTGGCGTGCGCCATGAGCCGATCGAGCTGGTCACCGCCGATATCGAGGAAACCCACCAGGGCGGCGTGATGCAGGCGCTGGGCGAGCGCAAGGGCGACCTGGTCAACATGGAATCCGACGGCCGTGGGCGCGTGCGCCTCGAGTACCGCATCCCGGCGCGTGGCCTGATCGGTTTCACCAATGAATTCCTGAACCTGACACGCGGCTCCGGCCTGATCTCCAACATCTTCGACAGCTACGAGCCGCACAAGGGCGAGATCGGCGGCCGCAAGCAGGGCGTGCTGATTTCCATGGACGACGGTGAAATCTTCACCTACGCGCTGGGCAAGCTGGACGACCGCGGCCGCATGTTCGTCAAGGCCAACGATCCGGTGTACGAAGGCATGATTGTCGGCATCCACAGCCGTGACAACGACCTGGTGGTGAACGCAACGCGTACCAAGCAGCTGACCAATTTCCGCGTGTCCGGCAAGGAAGACGCGATCAAGATCACACCGCCGATCGAGCTGACGCTGGAATACGGCGTCGAGTTCATCGAGGAAGACGAACTGGTCGAAATCACGCCCAAGTCGGTCCGCCTGCGCAAGCGCCACCTGAAGGAAAGCGAGCGCAAGCGCGCTGGACGTTAAATTGCCGCCACGCCCAGCCGCTGATTCCCGTTCATCCTGAGCTTGGCCAAGGATGCGCCCGGGGAGGCTGCTGCGGCTGCAACAAGCCGGGGAGGGCGGCCACAGGGAAAACGCCAGAACACGGCCGCTGCGCGCTTCGCTCCCAGCGGCCTTTTTTTTGACACGCAAACCGTCGGCAGAACTTCTTCTCAACCATGAAACTCACGCATTCCAGAGCCGTTTTCCTGATGGTCGGGGTCACGCTGATGTGGTCGATCGCCGGTGTGGTGACGCGCCACCTGGAGTCGGCACGCAGTTTTGAGGTGACGTTCTGGCGCAGCTTTTTCACCTTGCTGTCGCTGATGGTGATCCTGCCGGTGTTCCAGGGCCGCGAGGTGTTTTCGCGCATCCGCCATGCAGGGCGGTTTTTATGGATCTCCGGTGTCTGCTGGAGCATCATGTTCACCGCCTTCATGCTGGCGCTGACCATGACCACGGTCGCCAATGTGCTGATCACGCTGGCGCTGGGCCCTTTCCTGACGGCGCTGGCCGCCCGCATCTTCATCGGCCACCGGATTGCGCCGCGCACCTGGTTCGCGATTGCGGTGGCGGGTCTGGGCATTGCCTGGATGTACGGCAGCCAGGTCAGCCTGGGCGGCGGCATCGGCCCCTTTGCCGGCACGCTGGTGGCGCTGCTGGTGCCGATCGCGGCGGCGGTGAACTGGACCGTGGTGCAGCGCAGCCAGGCGCATGGCGAAAAAATCGACCTGGTGCCGGCGGTACTGGTGGGGGCGGCGATTTCCTCGCTGACCACGCTGCCGCTGGCTTTCCCCTTTGTGGCGACCGGTCGTGACCTGGGCCTGCTGGCATTGCTGGGCCTGGTGCAGCTGGCGATTCCGTGCGTGTTGTCAGTGATCTGTGCGCGTGTGCTGAAAGCGCCCGAAGTCGCGCTGCTGGCGCTGCTGGAGATTATTTTCGGCATCCTGCTGGCCTGGGTCGGTGCCGGCGAGGTGCCTGCGGCCAGTGTGCTGAGCGGCGGCTTGCTGGTGATAGGCGCGCTGGTCGCCAACGAACTGATGGGATGGAAACAAAGAGCATGACGACATACGACACCAAATCCGTGGGGGATGTACTGACCGGGGTGCGCGGCCAGGTCGGCTTCATCACGCTGAACCGGCCCAAGGCGCTGAATGCGCTGTCGCTGCCCATGGTGCGCGAACTGGCGGCGGCGCTGACGGCCTGGCGCGATGATCCTGCCGTGCTGGCGGTGGCGATACGCGGCAGCAACAAGGTCGGCCGGCCCGGAACGCCGGAGGCGCTGTTCGGCGGTTTCTCCGCCGGTGGCGACATCCGGTTTTTCCATGAGGTGGCGCTGGCCGGCGACAGTGCGCTCGACGACTTTTTCACCGAGGAATACCAACTCAACCACCTGATCCACAACTTTCCCAAGCCCTACATCGCCTTCATGGACGGCGTGGTCATGGGTGGGGGCATGGGGATTTCGCAAGGCGCGAAAGTCCGCATCGTCACCGAGCGCAGCAAACTCGCGATGCCGGAGACCAACATCGGCCTGTTTCCGGATGTCGGCGGCGGTTACTTCCTGAGCCGTTGCCCGGGCAGCGTCGGCGAGTACCTGGCGCTCACCGGCGTGGCCATCGCCGCCGACGAGGCCCTGGCCTATGGGCTGGCCGACATCCAGCTGCCGGCGTCGGAACTGCCCGCCTTGTGGCAGGCGCTCGGTGACCAGGCCTTTGCCTCCGCAGCCGCGCTGGATGCCTGGATTGCTACACATTTGATAGCTACCACCCCTTATCCGAAAAGGGCTGGAGGCCAATTTGATGAATATTTTTCACTGGCCCGGGTAAAACACATGGTGGATGCCCTGGAAGCTTCGCACGATGAAGCGGCCCGGAAAATCGGCGCCATGCTGCGCAAGCGTTCACCGCTGATGCTGCATGTGACGCTGGAGCAGATCCGCCGCGCGCGCAGCATGCGCCTGGCCGATGACCTGCGCATGGAACGCGACATCGTGCACCACTGTTTCCACCTGCGGCCCGGCGCCGCCAGCGAAACCGTCGAAGGCATACGCGCGCTGGCGGTCGACAAGGACTACACGCCGAAATGGAACCCGGCGCGGATTGAAGACGTCAAGCCGGAAATGACCCAGGCCTTTTTTACCAGCCCGTGGTCCGCGGATCAGCATCCGCTGCGCGACCTGGCCTGAAGCTGGCGCGGCTCAGGGCCACGCCCTTAGACGACCGCCCCAAACAGCGCACCGACGCCGGCGGTGATCGCCATCGCCAGTGCGCCCCAGAAGCTGACACGCCAGGCGCCGGCCAGCACATGGGCGCCCCCGGCGCGGCCTGCGACCCCGCCCAGCAGGGCCAGGAACAGCAGCGAGGTGGCGGCGACCCAGGGGATCAGGCTGGCAGGCGGGGCCAGCAGCGCAACCGCGAGCGGCAGCGCGGCGCCCACCGCAAAGCTGGCAGCCGACGCCAGCGCCGCCTGAACCGGGCGGGCACTGAGCGCCTCGGAGATCCCCAGCTCATCGCGCGCATGCGCACCCAGCGCGTCGTGCGCCATCAATTGTGTGGCCACCTGGCGCGCGAGCTCCGGCGCCAGGCCGCGCGCGGTATAAATCGCCGTCAATTCACGTGTTTCAGCGGCCGGATCGGCCTGCAGTTCGGCGCGTTCGCGCGCCAGGTCCGCGCTTTCGGTATCGGCCTGCGAATAGACGGACACGTATTCGCCGGCAGCCATCGACATGGCGCCTGCAACCAGCCCGGCCACGCCGGTCAGCAAAATGCTGCTGGTAGCGGTCTGGGCAGCGGCCACACCGATCATCAGGCTGGCGGTGGAGACGATGCCGTCGTTGGCGCCCAGGACGGCGGCGCGGAGCCAGCCGATGCGGCTGGTCTTGTGGCGTTCGAGATGTCTCATCAAACCTTTCATGCGCGAGCCAGTCCGGCCCGAAACTGCCGGCACAGGCTGCGCCGCGTGGCGACGCTCACCACCGGGTGCGGAAGCCGGGCGCCTGCCTTCGGGCGGCCAAAGGTGACCCGGTGCTGCAGTGTGGGTGAGCGCGGGCCGCAGCGGCTTGAGCTGGATCAACGGCGCTCTTTCCACCGGCGCCCCGGCAGGCGCCATCGCCGGCGTCCCTACAACTGCCGGTCAACCAGTTCCGCCAGTTTCATCAGGTCCTCGCGCGGGATCGCCGCACTCAGGGCATAACCAAAGCCCTGGTCCACCCAATAAAAAGACGGCACCGGCCCGTCGGCGCTGTAGCGAAAGGCGGTTTCCCGGCTTGCGGACTGTGCGCCGGCGGCCGTGTCCAGCGCGCCCAGGTACAGGGTCAGGCGCAGCCCGGACGGGTTCTGGTACATGAACTGCGCGCGGGCGCCGCCTTCACCGGGCAACAGCCGGCCACCCACCAGCTCGTAACCCTGGGCCGTCAGCACCGGCACCTTCAGGGGTTTGCCCAGGCGCCTGGACAGCCACTGCACCAGGTGTTCCTGCTGCGCAGCCGGGACTTCCACCGGATGCCGGACTTCAGGCGAGTACACCGCATGGGCCAGCGAGGCCTGCCGTACAAAAGCCTGGGCCGAGCGCGCCGGTGCCGCCGCCATCTGCAAGCTGGTCAAGCCGCCGAGCTGGCCATGCGACAGCCAGCCCACGCCAAAAGCCAACAGCAGCGCGGCGGCCAGGCCGCCCCAGCGCCGCCACTGCGCCAGCTGCTGTCGGCCCTGTTGCACCCGGCTGGCAGCGGCCAGCAGGGTGGCCGGCACCGCTTCGTCGAGCAGCGGCCTGTGCAGGGCGCGCAAGGCCTCGCGCTGCGCCTGCCAGGCCCGGTGGGCGTGCTGTGCCAGCGGGTCGGTGGCCAGACGTGCCAACACATCGGCATGCTGCTCCGCCGGCAACTGCCGGTCCACCAGCGCGTTGATCTTGTCCTGCATGAAATGGTCGTGTGGGTCCATGGTGTCTACTTGAGGCGCCGCAGCCGGGGAGTGGCCGACCCGGCGGCAGCGGCGGGCGGTCCGTCCATCATTTCGCGCAGGCGGCTGCGCGCGCGCGACAGGCGTGACATCACCGTGCCGACCGGCACGCCGGTGATGCTTGCGACCTCGGCATACGACAGGTCCTCCAGGCTGACCAGCAGCAACACGGCGCGCTGCTCGTCCGGCAGGCGCAGCAGGCAGCGCTGCAGGTCCATGGACTGCGCGGTGCCGGCATCTTCGGCGATCAGTTCATCGGCCACGCCTTCGGCATCGACGGCCGTGCCGGCGGCCGCCCGACGCACCGCGCCGCGCAGCTGGTTCACGAAGATGTTGTGCATCAGCGTGAACAGCCAGGCGCGCAGGTCGCTGCCGACCGCCCACAGGCGCCACTTGCTGCAGGCGCGCTCCAGCGTGTCCTGCACCAGGTCGTCAGCCTGCCAGGCGTCGCCGGTCAGCGCCCGCGCGTAGCGGCGCAGGCTGGGGATGTGGTCAACCAGCGGGAAATCATTCATGCCGGCTGTTCCCGCTTCAGGACCTTGCTGCTCAGGGTTTGGCGACGCGCCAGACGTTCTGCACGCCGTCGCCAGTCTTGTCCCCGGGCTTGCTGTCCCTGATCCAGTAGTACAGCGGCTTTCCTTTCATGGCCCACTGGCGGCTGCCATCGTCCCGGGTGATCAGCGTGTAGTCGCCCAGCGGCTGGGACGTGGGCGTGGCGATCAGCGGCGGCCAGTTGGTCGCGCAGGGGCCGTTGCAAACGGACTTGCCGCTGCCCGCGGTATCGCGGTCGAAGGTGTACAGCGTCATGCCGCTGGGGCCGACCAGCACGCCGTCGGCGACGGTGGCGGGGTGTTGGGTCGTCATGGATGCGCAACCGCCGAGCAGGGCGGCGGTCAACAGGGCAGTGGTGAGGATTTTCATGGACAGGCTCCGGTGAGGTTGGCAGAAGATCTCTGCATGGGAGTAAACACCGGCATACCGGCGTTTATTCCCCGACCTGCAAAAAATACCCGAAACCGCTAGCGGCTGCGCGACTTCATCGCGCGTTCGACCTCGCGTTTGCCTTCGCGGTCCTTGATGGTGTCGCGTTTGTCGTGTTCACCCTTGCCCTTGGCCAGCCCGACCTCGCATTTGACCTTGCCGGCTTTCCAGTGCAGGTTCAGCGGCACCAGCGTGAAGCCTTTCTGCTCGATCTTGCCAATCAGGCGGCGGATCTCGTCCTTGTGCATCAGCAGCTTCTTGGTGCGCACCGAGTCCGGCCGCACATGGGTGGACGCCGTGCCCAGCGGGTTGATCTGGCAGCCGATGATGAACAGTTCACCATTGCGGATCACCACGTAGCCGTCGGTGAGTTGCACCTTGCCTTCGCGCAGCGACTTGACCTCCCAGCCCTCGAGCACCATGCCGGCCTCGAAACGCTCCTCGATGTGGTAATTGAACAGCGCTTTTTTGTTGTCGGCAATCCGCACGGCGGCCGCGGCGGCCTTGGGGGTGAGGTTGATGGCAGGCTTGCCCGCGGCTTTTCCGGAGGAGGCGGCGGCCGGTTTTTTGGAGGATGCTTCTTTGGTGGCCATGGATAAGAGGTAAGGGCGTCACCGGCTAATACAATCGGGCGCAGCCCCTGATTGTATGAAAACCGTCCACAAGTCCGTCCTGATCTGGTACAGCGCAGCTGAAATGTTTGCCCTCGTCACCGATGTCGCGAGTTATCCGCAGTTCCTGCCCTGGTGCGACCAGGCCGGGGTGGTCGAGGAAGACGCCGATGGCATGACCGCCCGGGTCGGCATTTCGTTTGCCGGCCTGAGCCAGAGCTTCACCACCCGCAACACCCATGTGAAAGACAGCAAGGTGTCGCTCAAGCTGGTCGATGGGCCTTTTTCAAAACTCGACGGCCACTGGGAATTCACCCCGCTGGGCGATGGCAGCCAGCGCGCCTGCAAGGTCAACTTCAGCCTGCGCTACGACTTTGACAATGCGGCGCTGGCGGCGCTGGTCGGTCCGGTGTTCGACAAGATTGCCGGCAGCATGGTCGACGCGTTTGTCAAACGCGCCACCCAGGTCTACGGCGAGACCTGAGGCCGGCCATGAACATCGTGCTGGTGTATTCTCCGGCGCCGCGCCAGGTGCGCGAATGGGCGCTGGTGCTGCCGCCGGGCAGCACGGTCGCGCAGGCTCTGGAAAGCAGCGGGGTTTTTGCGGAATTCCCCGAACTGGCCGCAGGCCGCCTGATGCTGGGGATCTGGGGCCGGAAAACCAGCCTGAAGCAGGTGTTGCAGGCGCAGGACCGGCTCGAAATCCACCGCCCGCTGCGCGCCGATCCCAAGGTCGCGCGGCGCGAGCGGTTTACCAGCCAGGGCGCGAAAAAATCCGGATTGTTTGCCCGCAAGCGGGCCGGGGCCAAAGCCGGTTACTGAGGCGACAGCTTGCAATCGCGGTCGGCCACGGCCTGCACACGCTTGAGTTCCGCGGCCCGGGCGTTGTCGTCCATGATCTCGCGCTCACCCTTGGCATTGGTGCTGGCCACACGCACACCGGACTGGAACATGGTCACGGCCTTTTTGGCGCGTTCGCAGTTTTCAGCACGGGCTTGAGCCACCTTTTCTTCCTCTGCCTTCTTTTTCGCCGCTTCTTCCTGCTCAAGTTTCTTCTTTTTGGCCTCGAGTTCGGCATCCTTGCCGGAAATCTTGGGCGCATTGGGATCGACCCGGGGTTTGGCGACCGCGACAGCAGGCGTTGCTGCGGCGCTACTGCCGGCGGGGTCTGCGGGCTCCACAGGCACCACGGGCACGGCCGCCCGGCGCCCGCCCGGCTGCTTGAGGATGTCCTTTTCCTGCACGTCGGCCGGCGGCGGTCGGTCGCTGAAGACCTTGCGGCCATCCTTGCCCATCCACTGGTATTGGGCCGCTGCGGACAACGCAAAAGCCCAGCCGGCGAGCAGCAGGATCAGCTGTTTGGGAGTGATTTTGTGGTCCATGGTTTCCAGTGTAGCGCTGCACAGCGTGGGCACAACAGGTCGTCATGCGGGCGTGGCGTCTTTTTGTAACGCGCCGGGGCCGGTCCCCGGGTTCAGGGTTTGTACCGACCGACGCGGGTACAATCGTGTTTTTGGAGCCATCCCTATGCGCCTACTCGGCAAAGCGCTCACCTTCGACGACGTATTGTTGGTGCCAGCGTTCTCCCAGGTCCTGCCCAAGGACACCTCGCTTTCCACCCAGTTTTCCCGAAATATCCGCCTGAACCTGCCGCTGGTGTCAGCCGCCATGGACACGGTCACCGAAGCCCGGCTGGCCATTGCCATTGCCCAGGAGGGCGGCATCGGCATCGTCCACAAAAACCTCACGCCCCAGCAGCAGGCCGCCGAAGTGGCCAAGGTCAAGCGTTACGAAAGTGGTGTGCTGCGCGACCCGGTGGTGATCACCCCGACCCACACGGTGCGCCAGGTGATGGCCATGAGCGAGCAGCTCGGCATCTCCGGTTTCCCGGTCATTGACGGCGGCCGCGTGGTCGGCATTGTGACCGGCCGCGACATGCGTTTTGAATCGCGCATGGACGTGCCGGTCAGCACCATCATGACGCCGCGCGAGCGCCTGATCACGATTTCCGAAACCGCCTCGCTGGCCGATGCCAAGGCCTTGCTGAACAAACACCGGCTCGAGCGGGTGTTGCTGGTCAACGACAACTTCGAGCTCAAGGGCCTGATCACCGTCAAGGACATCACCAAACAGACCACCTTCCCGAACGCCGCGCGTGACGCGCACGGCCAGTTGCGCGTGGGCGCCGCCGTCGGGGTGGGCGAGGGCACCGAGGAACGCGTCGAGGCGCTGGTGAAAGCCGGTGTCGATGCGATCGTCGTTGACACCGCCCATGGCCACAGCAAGGGCGTGATCGACCGCGTGCGCTGGGTCAAGCAGAACTACCCGAATGTGGATGTGATCGGCGGCAACATCGCCACCGGCGCGGCTGCGCTGGCGCTGGCCGATGCCGGCGCCGACGCGGTCAAGGTCGGTATCGGCCCCGGCAGCATCTGCACCACGCGTATCGTCGCCGGTGTCGGTGTGCCGCAGATCATGGCCATCGACAATGTCGCGACCGCACTGCGCGGCAGCGGCGTGCCGCTGATTGCCGACGGCGGCATCCGTTACAGCGGCGACATCGCCAAGGCGATTGCCGCCGGCGCCGGCACCGTGATGATGGGCGGCATGTTTGCCGGCACCGAGGAAGCGCCCGGCGAGGTGATCCTGTTCCAGGGCCGCAGCTACAAGAGTTACCGCGGCATGGGCAGCATAGGCGCGATGCAGCAGGGCAGCGCCGACCGCTACTTCCAGGAAAGCACCACCGGCAACCCGAACGCCGACAAGCTGGTGCCCGAAGGCATCGAAGGCCGGGTGCCCTACAAGGGCTCCATGGTCGCCATCATTTACCAGATGGCCGGCGGCCTGCGCGCCAGCATGGGTTACTGCGGCTGCGCCACCATCGAGGACATGCGCAACCAGGCCGAGTTTGTCGAGATCACCACCGCCGGCATCCGCGAAAGCCATGTGCACGACGTGCAGATCACCAAAGAAGCACCGAACTATCGCGCGGACTGATTCCGATCCAGCCGGGTAGGGCGTCTTCACAGACGCCTTTTCTTTTTTTGCCTTGAAGACCCCTCATGCAGCACCAGAAAATCCTCATCCTCGATTTCGGCTCCCAGGTCACCCAGCTGATCGCGCGTCGGGTGCGCGATGCCCATGTGTTCTGCGAAGTCCATCCCTGCGACGTGACCGACGACTGGGTTCGTGACTATGCCAAAGACGGCATGCTCAAGGGCGTGATCCTGTCCGGCAGCCACGCCAGCGTTTACGAAGACACCACCGACAAGGCGCCGGCAGCGGTGTTTGAACTGGGCATTCCGGTGCTCGGCATTTGCTACGGCATGCAGACCATGGCGCACCAGCTCGGTGGCAAGGTCGAAAGCGGGCACAAGCGTGAATTCGGTTCTGCCGACGTGCGCGCCCGCGGCCACACCGCGCTGCTCAAGGACATCGCCGACTACACCACGCCCGAAGGGCAGGGCATGCTCGACGTCTGGATGAGCCACGGCGACAAGGTCACCGAGATGCCGCCCGGCTTCAAGCTCATGGCCTCCACCGAGTCCTGCCCGATCGCCGGCATGGCCGATGAAGAGCGCCGCTTTTATGCCGTGCAGTTCCACCCTGAAGTCACCCACACCAAGCAGGGCAACGCCATCCTCAAGCGGTTTGTGCTCGATATCTGCGCCACGCGCCCGGACTGGATCATGGGCGACTACATCAGCGAAGCGGTCGAAAAAATCCGCCAGCAGGTGGGTGACGAGGAAGTCATCCTCGGCCTGTCCGGCGGTGTCGATTCATCGGTGGCCGCCGCGCTGATCCACCGCGCCATCGGCGACCAGCTGACCTGCGTGTTTGTCGACCATGGGCTGCTGCGCCTGAACGAAGGCGACATGGTGATGGACATGTTTGTCGGCAAGCTGCACGCGAAGGTGATCCGGGTCGATGCCGCGGCGCAGTTTCTCGGCCACTTGGCCGGCGTCAACGAACCCGAAGCCAAGCGCAAGATCATCGGCCGCGAATTTGTCGAGGTGTTCAAGGCCGAGGCCGCCAGCCTCAAGGCCGGCGCTGCCGACGTCAAGGGCGCGAAGTGGCTGGCCCAGGGCACGATTTATCCGGACGTGATCGAGTCCGGCGGCGCCAAGAACAAGAAGGCCGTGGTCATCAAGAGCCACCACAACGTCGGTGGCCTGCCCGAACAGCTCGGCCTCAAGCTGCTGGAGCCGCTGCGCGAGCTGTTCAAGGACGAGGTGCGTGAACTCGGCGTGGCGCTGGGCCTGCCGCACGACATGGTGTACCGCCACCCGTTTCCGGGTCCGGGCCTGGGTGTGCGCATCCTCGGCGAGGTCAAGAAGGAATATGCCGACCTGCTGCGCCGCGCCGATGCGATCTTCATCGAGGAACTGCGCAACTTCAAGGATGCGGAGAGCGGCAAAAGCTGGTACGACCTGACCAGCCAGGCCTTTGCGGTCTTCCTGCCGGTCAAAAGTGTCGGGGTGATGGGCGACGGCCGCACCTACGACTATGTGGTGGCGCTGCGCGCGGTGCAGACCAGCGACTTCATGACCGCCGACTGGGCCGAGCTGCCGTACGCGCTGCTCAAGAAAGTCTCCAGCCGCATCATCAACGAGGTGCGCGGCATCAACCGCGTGACCTACGACGTCAGCAGCAAGCCGCCGGCCACGATTGAGTGGGAGTGAGGTCCCGGCGTGGACCTGTTCGGATTTGAGCCGCCCCCGCCCCGGCTGAAAAGGTCGCCGGCGCCCCGCCTTGGCAGCTGCGCACTGTTTTTTGCGCTGCTCCCGGATGCAGAAGCCAGGCGAAAAATGCTGGCACTGGGCGCTGAGCTCCAAAGCCGACACCGGCTGGCCGGAAAGCTCCAGCCGGAGCAACGCCTGCACTTGACGCTGGATCACCTGGGTGACTTCGGGAGCGTGCCGCATGACATCGTCAGGGTGGCGGGCGAGGCCGCCAGCGCGCTTGCGGCAGGCTGCGCCGGCTTTGCGGTGGGTCTGGACCGGATCGTGAGCTTCGGGCGGGGCGACTCCTCCCGTCCCGTGGTGCTCAGGGATTCCGGCGCAGGCCCTCCGGGACTGCGGGAATTCCGGGACCGCCTGTGGGATGCCCTGGCGGCAAGCGGTGTGGCGGGCGGCCCGCGCAGCGCCTTCAGCCCGCATGTCAGCCTGCTGTATGACCAGCAGGTGCTGGCAGAAGAGCCGGTTGACCCGATACGCTGGCAGGCGCAGCAGTGGGTGCTGTTGTACAGCGTCCCGAAACAGCCGCACTATGAGGTGCTGGGTCGCTGGGCATTCCGGTCCTGAGGCGACTCTGCCACCCATTTCAAACCAAATAAGCCTGCAGCCCATGTCCGGCAAGGGGATGCGGCTACAAAAACAGGAGCAACGGGCAGGCGGCTGACGGCCTTTCCGTGCGTGCGGGCTGGCGCGCCCGGCCCTGCTTTTGAGATACTCGGGCCATGTACCAACCTCCCCAGTTCAAAGGCCAGGCCGCCCAGGCCAGGCAACTGATCCAGAGCCATCCCTTCGCCAGCCTGATCAGCATCGATGAGGCCGGCTTGCCTTATGTGACGCACCTGCCGCTGCACCTGGAGATGCGCGGCGAGCAGATGGTCCTGCTCGGCCATGTCGCCAAACCCAATGCGCACTGGCGCTACCTGCAGGCCAGGCCCCAGGCAGTGGTGACCTTTCTCGGGCCACACGCCTACCTGTCGCCCAAGGTTTACCCCGACCTGGCACGTGTGCCGACCTGGAACTACCTGGCCGTGCATTGCACCGTGCAGGCCACGCTGATCGAGGACCCGGCTGGCAAGGACGCGCTGCTGAAAAAGCTGATCGGGGACCACGAGCCGCCCTATGCCGAACAGTGGCGCGGGCTCGGTGAGGAATTTGCCCACAAGATGCTGGCTGGCATCGTGGCCTTCGAGCTGCAGGTCACCGAGCTCCAATGCAAGATCAAGCTGAACCAGCACCGCAAGGAATCCCATGCCGCGATGAAAGCCGTTTACGCCACCGGTTCGCCCGACGAACAGGCGCTGGCACAGTGGATGGAGCAGCTGGGCATGGCCGCGGCGGATCCTGAACAATGAATCAAATCGGCCCTGAGCCCATGTCTGGCGCGCGTGAGCAGCTATCAAAACAGGAGCGTCATGGCTGACGAGGACTTCATGCGACTGGCGCTGGCACAGGCGGGTGAGGCGGCAGCGGCCGGCGAGGTGCCGGTCGGTGCGGTGCTGGTGCACCAGGGGCGGGTGATCGCCACCGGCCGCAATGCCCCGATTGCCAGCCAGGACCCGACAGCACACGCCGAGATGCTGGCCCTGCGCGCCGGCGCGCTGGCACGGGACAACTACCGGCTGGAAGACTGCGAACTGTTCGTCACGCTGGAACCCTGCGCCATGTGTGCGGGCGCCATGTTGCATGCGCGGCTCAAGCGGGTGGTGTTTGGTGCGACCGAACCCAAAACCGGTGCCGCCGGGTCAGTGCTGAACCTGTTCGGCCAGACCCAGCTCAATCACCAGACGCAGGTGCAGGGCGGGGTGCTGGCGCAGGAATGCGGCGCCGCACTGCAGGACTTTTTCAGGCAGCGGCGCAGCGCGCAGCGCGAGGAAACACGCGGCGCCCATCCGCTGCGCGATGACGCCCTGCGCACGCCCGACCCGGCTTTTGACGGTTTGCCGGGCTACCCCTGGCAGCCGAACTACCTCAGCGACCTGCCGTCCCTGGCCAGGCTGCGTTTGCATTACCTCGATGAAGGGCAGGGGGGCAGCGGGGGCCTGACGTATCTGTGCCTGCACGGCAACCCGGCCTGGAGCTACCTGTACCGCAAGATGATCCCGGTGTTCCTCGAAGCCAGGCATCGTGTCGTGGCGCCCGACCTGATCGGCTTCGGCAAAAGTGACAAACCCAAAAAGGACAGCTTCCACAGTTTTGCGGGCCACCGGCAGATCCTGCTGGAATTGGTGGAACGGCTGGACCTGCGCAACATCGTGCTGGTGGTGCAGGACTGGGGCGGGCTGCTGGGCCTGACCCTGCCGATGGCTGCGCCGCAGCGTTACCGCGGCCTGCTGGTCATGAACACCACGCTGGCGACCGGCGAGGTGCCGTTGTCGGCCGGCTTTCTGGCCTGGCGCGAGATGTGTGCCAAAAATCCCGACTTCGACGTAGCCCGGCTGTTCGCCCGCGGCAACCCGCAGATGAGCGCCGCCGAATGTGCCGCCTACAACGCCCCGTTTCCGGACCGGGGCCACCGCGCCGCCTTGCGCGCTTTCCCGCCGCTGGTGCCGGAGTTTGCGGATTCACCCGGCGCGGAGCTGTCGCGGCAGGCGCGGGACTTCTGGCGCGAACACTGGCAAGGGCAGACCCTGATGGCTGTCGGCTTGCAGGACCCGGTGCTGGGCCTGCCGGTGATGCGCGAGCTGCAGCAGGTGATCCGCGGCTGCCCCGAACCGCTGTTGATCGACAAGGCCGGGCACTTTGTGCAGGAGCACGGCGAGCCGATCGCGCGGCGCGCGGTGGATTTCTTCAGCAGGACCTAGTAGGGATGCCGGAACACCGGCAAGTGCCAGCCCAGGAAAATCGCGCTCAGGCGCAGCGCCATGACCACCACCATGCCGGTCCAGAAAGCCCAGGACGCATTCAGTCCCAGCGCCTTGAGCGCCAGATAAAGCGCAATACCGGCGATCGCCGCCGTGGCGTAGATATCCTGCCGCAGCAGCAGCGGGATCTGGTTGCTGAAGATATCGCGCATCACGCCACCGGCCACACCGGTCATGGTGCCCATCAGCACCACGATCAGCGGGTGCAGCCGCGCCGCTTCGGCGAGCTGCGCCCCGCTCAGTGCAAACAGCGCCAGACCCAGCGCATCGGCCACCAGCAGCGCCTGCGCCGGAATCGGCAGAAACTGCACATACAGCACGGTGCCCAGCGCTGCGGCGCAGATCACGATCAGGTAGGTCGGGTTGGCCATCCAGAACACCGGATGCCGGTTCATCAGCACGTCACGCAGCGTGCCGCCGCCGATCGCGGTCAGGGAGGCCAGCACAACGACGCCCAGCAGGTCGAGTTCGAGCCGGCCGGCGGCCAGGGCGCCGCTGACCGAGAACACGGCGACCCCGAACAGGTCGAGAAAATAAAGCAGCATGGTGCGGCGTTTATACCCGCTGCGCTGGCCCGTCCCACCAATGGGATACTTGGCGCTGTGAAAAAACATATCTACATTTATTCCCCGTCCAGCGCGGTGCGTGACAAGGCCGCTTTCAAACGCGGCGTGGCGCGCCTGAAAGCGCTGGGTCATGAGGTCGAAGTCGACGAGGCTGCGCTGGCCAGCCACCAGCGTTTTGCCGGCGACGACGCTACCCGCCTGGCCGCCATCCACCGCGCTGCCGCCAGCGGCGCCGATGTCGCGCTGATCTCGCGCGGCGGTTACGGCCTGACGCGCATCCTGCCGGCCATCAATTACAAGGCCATCGCCAAGGCGGTGGACAAGGGCACGCAGTTTGTCGGCCTCAGCGACTTCACCGCGCTGCAGAGCGCCTTGCTGGCCAAAACCGGCGCGGTGTCCTGGGCCGGGCCGGCGCTGGGTGAGGACTTCGGGGTCGAGGGTGAGCCCGACGACATCATGGAGGCCTGTTTCGACGACCTGATCACAGGGCAGGGCGAAGGCGCGGGCTGGCGCCTGCCGCCGTCTGCCATGAAAGAAGGAGCTATCAGCGCAGTTCCAGCAAGGGCTGGCGGTGTATTCAGCATCAAGGATGCAAGCCTCTGGGGTGGCAACCTGGCGGTGCTGAGTTCGCTGGTCGGCTCACCGTATTTCCCCGCGGTCAAGGGCGGCATCCTGTTTCTTGAAGAGGTTCACGAACACCCCTACCGGCTGGAGCGCATGTTGACGACCCTGCTGCATGCGGGCGTGCTGGCGCAGCAGAAAGCCATTGTTCTGGGGCAGTTCACCAACTACAAGCTGGTGCCGCACGACAAGGGCTTCAAACTGGCGACGGTGGTGGCCTGGCTGCAAAAGCAGATCAAGGCGCCGATCCTGATGGGCCTGCCTTTCGGCCATGTGCCGACCAAGGTGCTGCTGCCGGTGGGCGCGAAAGTGACTTTGGCGGTGGAAGGCCGGGATGCGTTTTTACTGTGGGGCCACAGCCACCCCGAT
Source organism: Polaromonas sp. (assembly GCA_013824015.1). GTDB lineage: Bacteria > Pseudomonadota > Gammaproteobacteria > Burkholderiales > Burkholderiaceae_C > Polaromonas. The sequence goes on along the minus strand of PNNC01000208.1, from coordinate 12,732 downwards.
CACCACGGGCATTGAGCCGGTGCCGGGCTGCGCCGGCGAAGGAATCAGTTGAGGGAGCTGCGGCGCGAACCGAGGCTGCCGGGCAGCAGACCCTCGAACATCTTGGTGATGATGCCGACTTTCTGGCGGGCGATGGTTTCGCCCTGCATTGCCGAGAGCACGGCCATCACGTCACCGCGGGCGTACCACAGACCCTGGGCATCCTGGGCATAACGTACCCGAAGCGCAATCTTGGGGTAATGCCTCTCGCCAAACTCGCCCAACTCGTTGAGCATGATCTGCCGGATGGTTTCGGTGCGGTTTTCCTTCACTGCCGGGGTCGCGTCGCCACCACTCAGCAAGCCCAGCAAACTGCTTTTTAAATGAGGTGTAATCCAGCGCATAGGTCTCCAGGCTTTCTTTGAGGTTCGGCGCAGGTCCGCGCGCGATCTGTTAGATTAATCCCGCAAAGCGACGGATGCAAGATCTATCGCGTGACAGGGTTAACGTAAAACAACAAAGAAATCAATGCGTTAGTAACTAAATGTCAGGTTGATTCTATAACTTGTATCAGACTAATACTTTTGGATGCGACATGTTTAGTGACCGCATCCGAAAATCCTGCCTCGCCAATCCTGTGACATATTCACATACGATTTCCCTTTTTCCCAACATTTTGAGCTGTTCCATGACCGCCTACCCTTCGCACTACATCAACGGCCAGTGGGTGGCCGCCCAATCCGCCGAAACCCTGCCGGTCCACGACTCCAGCACCGAGGAAATCATGGCCAGCGTGCCCGCCGGCACGGCCCAGGAGGCGGAGCAGGCTGTTCTGGCCGCCCGCGCTGCGTTTGAGGCCTGGTCCACGCTGCCGGTTGAAACCCGCGCGGCCTACCTCGAAAAAATCGCGGCCGGCCTGAAGGCGCGTGCCGACGAAATGGCACTGGCGATTGCCCGCGAGGTGGGCATGCCGCTGAAGATGGCCAAAACCGTGCAGGTCGGCGGCCCGACCTGGCACTGGGGCAACTTCGCCAAGGTCGCGCGCAACTTCGAGTGGGAAAAAAAGGTCGGCAATTCGCTGGTGGTGCGTGAAGCCATTGGTGTCGTCGGCTGCATCACGCCGTGGAACTTCCCGCTGAGCCAGATCACGCTGAAGATCGCGCCAGCGCTGGCCGCCGGCTGCACCGTGGTGCTCAAACCCAGCGAGATTGCGCCGGTCAACGCCATGATCCTGGCCGAAATCATCCACGAGGCCGGCCTGCCGCCGGGCGTGTTCAACCTGGTCAATGGCATGGGGCCGGTGGTCGGCGAGGTGCTCGCGACCCACCCCGAGGTCGACATGGTCAGCTTCACCGGCTCCACCCGCGCCGGCAAACGTGTCAGCGAGCTGGCCAGCCAGTCGGTCAAACGGATTGCGCTCGAACTCGGCGGCAAGTCGGCCAGCGTGATCCTGGAAGACGCGGACTTCGAAGCCGCGGTCAAGGGCACGATCTCGGCCTGCATGCTCAACAGCGGCCAGACCTGCTCGGCCCACACCCGCATGCTGGTTCCGGCCAGCCGTTACGACGAGGTCAAGGCTCTGGCCAAAACCGCGATCGCCAAATTCAGCGTTGGCCCCAGCCTCGACGAAGGCAGCCGGCTTGGCCCGCTGGTCAGCGCGAACCAGCGCGAACGGGTGCTGGGTTTTATCCGCACCGGCATCGAAGAGGGCGCGGACGTGATTGCCGGCGGCGCCGAGCCGCCGGCCCTGGACAAGGGTTACTTCGTGCAGCCGACCATTCTGGGCATCAAGGCCAGCGACACGCTGGCGCAGGAAGAAATTTTCGGCCCGGTGCTGGTGGTCATTCCCTACAAGGATGAGGAAGAAGCCGTGGCGATTGCCAACAGCACCATTTACGGCCTGGGCGGCGGTGTCTGGAGCGGCAGCGACGAACACGCGATGAAGGTCGCGCGCCGCATGCGCACCGGCCAGGTCGACATCAACGGCGGCCCCTTCAACGGCAACGCGCCGTTCGGCGGCTACAAGCAATCCGGCAATGGCCGCGAAAACGGCGTCTACGGCTTCGAGGAATTCCTCGAGTTCAAGTCCCTGCAGCTCAAACCCGCCGCCGCGGCCTGAGCGTCCTGGCCGGCCGGTCCGGCCGCCTTTCACCTGTTCGGGGAGACAGCCGCGTGGTCTGGATCAAACGATTTTTCGCCGGGGCGCTGCTGCTCGTGTTGTTGCTGGCCGCCGCCATCGGCATCTATGTGTACCGCAGCTTCCCGGCGCTGGACGGCGAACTCAAGGTCAGCGGGCTGACCGCCGCCGTGAATGTGGCCCGTGATGGGGCCGACGTCACCCACATCCGGGCCCAATCCCCGCGCGACGCCTGGATGGCGCTGGGTTATGTGCATGCGCAGGAGCGCGGCTGGCAGCTCGAGTTCAACCGCCGCGTCATGCATGGCGAGCTGTCCGAGGTGCTGGGCGAGGCCACGCTGGACACCGACAAGCTGATGCGCACGCTGGGCATCATGGAAGCGGCGCAGCGCCAGTGGCAGGTGCTGCCGGCCGAGGCCAAACAGGCGCTGCAAGCCTACAGCGACGGCATCAATGCGTTTTATGCCGGCAGCGCGCAGGCGCTTTCGCCGGAGTTCCACATCCTGGGCGTCAAGCCGGGCGGCAGCGGCCAGCCCTGGACACCGCAGGACAGCGTCGGCTGGGCGCTGATGATGGCGCTGGACCTGGGCGGCAACTGGGGCAACGAATTCGCCCGGCTGTCAGCGGCCAGGGTCCTGAGCACCGACGAACTCTGGCAACTGTTCACGCCCTACCCGGGCGAGGCCCCGGCGTCCCGCACCGACTTTGCCAGGCTGTATGCCGGTCTGGGCGTGTTTCGCCAGGATGCTATCAAAACAGGAGCTTCCAGCCCTTATCCGGAAAGGGCTGAGGGCATTTTTGGCTTGAAACAATCGGCGAACGCTGAACGCCTCGCCGTGGACATCAACGACTGGGCGGCCAACATCGGTAACGTCGAAGGCAAGGGCTCGAACAACTGGGTGCTGGCCGGCAGCCACACCGCGAGCGGCAAACCCTTGCTGGCCAACGACCCGCATCTGGGCCTGTCAGCGCCAGCCATCTGGTACTTTGCGCGCTTGCAGGCGCCCGCAGGGCAGGGCGCTGACGGCAAGGCCACGGCAGCGCTGGATGTGATCGGCGCAACGCTGCCGGGCCTGCCGTTTGTGGTGCTGGGCCGCACCGCGAAGGTCGCCTGGGGTTTCACCAACACCGGGCCCGACGTGCAGGACCTCTACCTGGAACAGATCAACCCGGCCAATCCGCAGCAATACCGCGTTCCCGGCAGCGGGCCGGCGCAGTGGGCGGACTTCAGCAGCCGCAACGAAACCATCCGGGTCAAGGGCCAGCCCGACGTCGTGCTGAAAGTGCGCAGCAGCCGCCATGGACCGGTGCTCAGCGATGCGCAGAAAACCCATGCCGAACTGCTGGACACCGCAAAGTACGTGATCTCGCTGCGCTGGAGCGCGCTGGAAACCGACAACCGCACGGCCATGGCGGCCTTGCGCGCCAACCAGGCGCAGTCGGTGGACGAACTGGTCGCCGCCTATGCCGACCACCACTCGCCGATGCAGAACGTGGTGATGGCCGACGTCGCCGGCAAGGTCGCCTACAAGGCCATCGGCAAGGTGCCGCTGCGCAAGGTCGACAACGACATCCTCGGTGTTGCACCGTCGCCGGGCTGGGACGCCCGGTATGACTGGGCCGGCTGGCTGCCCTACGCGCAGACACCACAGGCCGATGCGGCCAACATTGGCAAAAAGGGCTGGTTCTCGAATGCCAACCAGAGCGTGGTGCCGCCAGGCGCCGACCTGTTCCTCGGGCAGGACTGGGTCGTGCCCTACCGCTTCGACCGCATCGAGCAGCTGCTCGCGGCCCGCCCGCGGCATGACGCCGCCTCGATGCAGGCCATCCAGGCCGACCAGCTCTCGCCTGCCACCACCCGTTTGCTGCCGTTTTTGCAAAAGACCGCTTCGCAGCACCCGCTGGCGGCCGACGCGCAGGCGCTGCTGGCCGGCTTCGACGGCGTGATGCGCGCCGACAGTGCCGCGCCGCTGATTTTTTCGGTCTGGGTCGATGAACTCACACGCGGTGTGATTGGCGGCAAGCTGGGCGACGCACGCCTGAAAAGCATGTACGGCAAGCGCCACTTCCGCAGCGCCATCGAGGAAATCATGGCGCGCGACGACAAGGTCTGGTGTGGCGCCGCCGGTTGCGCCGCCCAGTCCACGGCCGCGCTGGACCGCGCGCTGACGGTGTTGCAGACCACGCGCGGCGGCCAGCCTGCGGCTTGGAAGTGGGGTGATGCGCACCAGGCGCTGTCGGCGCACCGGCCCTTCAGCAACGTGCCGGCGCTGGCGCGCTGGTTTGATGTCAGCGTGCCGACCGGCGGCGACGCGTTCACCGTCAATGTGGGCCAGTACTGGCCCAACGATGCCAAATTCCCGTTTGCCAACCGGCATGCGGCGTCGCTGCGGGCGGTGTACGACCTGGCCGACCTGGAAAAATCGCAGTTCATCTACCAGACCGGGCAGAGCGGCCTGGTGTTTTCCAGCCGCTACCGCGACATGAGCACCAGCTGGGTCGGCGTGAACTACCGGCCCCTGCAGATGAGCCCGGCCGGCTTCAAGCACGAACTCCAGCTTCGGCCCTGAGGCCCGCAGTTCCCGGGCTCAGGCCGGAACCGCATCCACATTGAGCCGGTCCCAATGCCGGTGGGCGGCGATGGAGGCGATGAAGGCCTGGGCGATCTGACCCTCCGCGGTCTTGCGGGCGTCGGCCAGCAACACGCCGGTGGTCGGCTCCATCACCTGGTCGCCCTTGCCCTCGAGCGCAAAACCCAGGCTGCCCAGCAACTGCACACCTTCGTTCAGCGCACACAGTGTCTTGCAGTGTTTGTAGCTTTCGAGGATGAAGTGCACCGCATCGCCGAGCTGCGACAGCGCTGCCACACTGGCCTCGCCGCCCGGCACCAGCACCGCATCAAACATCACCGACGACGCGTTGGCAAAGGTGTGGTCCACCGCCAGTTGTTTGCCTGACGAGGTCTTGACGGTGCCGAGCTGCGGCGCGACCAGCTTGCAGGCGGCGCCGGCATCGACCAGTTCCTGCTGCAGGCGCTTGAAGGTCAGCAAATCGACGCCGTCAGCCACCAGGATCGCGATCTTGCGTGTCTTGATGCCGTCCGACGGCTTGGCCATGCTCAGCGCCGCATCTTCCTCCACGGCATTTTCGATCCGGTAGTCGCGGAAGCCGAGACGTCCGGCAGCGGCCTTGGCGTCGGGGGCATCGATGCCCAGAGGCGCCGCCACCCGGGCCGCCAGTTTGGAGTCCACATGCGCCAGGTTGTCGACCATGCGCTGGCGGATTTCCGGCACCTCGACCTTGGACAGCTCGAAGCGGAAGGCCGCCACGATGTGGTCTTTCTCGGCCGGTGTCTGGCTGTTCCAGAACAGCGTGGCCTGCGAAAAATGGTCGTCGAACGAGGGGCTGCGGCGCCGGATTTTCGGTGGCTCCAGCTGTTCGGGATAAGACTGGAAGCCCTGGGCGCCGCCGTCCACGCGGTACTCGGAGCCAGTGGCCAGCGTGTTGGGCTCGTAACTGACGCGGCCCTTGTTGACCGTCTGGCGGTGCATACCGTCGCGCTGGAAATTGTGGAAAGGGCAGACCGCCTTGTTGATCGGCAGTTCGTGGAAATTGGCGCCGCCCAGGCGTGAAATCTGGGTGTCGGTGTAGGAAAACAGGCGGCCCTGCAGCAGCGGGTCATTCGAAAAATCGATGCCTGGCACCAGATGACCGGGGTGAAACGCGACCTGCTCGGTTTCGGCGAAGAAGTTGTCCGGGTTGCGGTTGAGCACCATCTTGCCGATGATCTGCACCGGCACCACCGACTCCGGAATCAGCTTGGTCGGGTCCAGGATGTCAAAGCCGAGCTTGTCTTCCTTGCCTTCCTCAATGATCTGCACGCCCAGTTCCCACTCGGGGAAATTGCCCTGGTCGATCGCTTCCCACAGGTCGCGCCGGTGGAAGTCGGCGTCCTTGCCGGCAATTTTCTGCGCTTCGTCCCAGGCCAGCCCATGCACACCCAGTTTCGGTTTCCAGTGGAACTTGACGAAATGCGACTCGCCGCGCGCATTGATGAAGCGGAAGGTGTGAACGCCGAAGCCCTCCATCATGCGGTAGCTGCGGGGCAGGGCACGGTCCGACATGGCCCACATCAACATGTGTGTGGATTCGGGCATCAGCGAGACAAAGTCCCAGAAGGTGTCGTGCGCGCTGGCAGCCTGCGGCATCTCGTTGTGCGGCTCGGGCTTGACCGCGTGGATCAGGTCCGGGAATTTGATCGCGTCCTGGATGAAGAACACGGGCACGTTGTTGCCGACCAGGTCGTAGTTGCCTTCGCTGGTGTAAAACTTGACGGCAAACCCCCGCACGTCCCGGACGGTGTCAGCCGAGCCACGCGAGCCGGCGACCGTGGAAAAACGCACGAACACCGGGATCTCGGCCTCGGGGTCCTGCAGGAAGCCGGCACTGGTGTAGGGCGCCATCGGCTTGTAGACCTTGAAGTAGCCGTGGGCAGCCGTGCCGCGCGCATGGACGGCACGCTCCGGAATACGCTCATGGTCAAAGTGGGTGATTTTTTCGCGGAGGATGAAGTCCTCCAGCAGCGTCGGACCCCGCATCCCGGCCTTCAGCGAGTTGTGGTTGTCGGGGATCTGCAAGCCCTGGTTGGTCGTCAGGTTGCCAGTCGCTTCGGCCGTGGAAGCCAGCAGTTGTTTTTGTTTTTCTGTGCCACCGGAAGAGGGTTTTGCGGCTGTGGCGGTACTGCGCTTGGGTTGCGGCATCGGGAATCCTCGGGAATATCAATCAAAAAAATGCGGACGTCGGTGACGCCCGTTGAAGATGGGGAAATGGCATGCCAACTTCCCGACTGTCACGGATCAGTTGCCTTCACAGTCCATCAGCCGCTCCAGGCCCTTGGCAACCGCCATCACCGCGAGGGTGGCCACGCCACCGACCACCAGCCAGCCGGCGAAATCCTGCAACGGTTCGGCCATGCCGTCGGGGGTCAACGCCAGAAAGCCGATCAACGCCACCAGCAGCATCGGCAGGAGCTGCCATGCCGAGAAAAAACGCTGTAGCGCCCCGGCTGGCGATGGCATCGCGCTGCCGGACTGGGGAACTTTGGAGGAGGAAGCGGCGAAGGTCATGGTGAAGTCCTGAACAGGAAAATGCAGAACGCGGTTGGGAAACCCTGACCTTACGCAACTCGCCGGCGCTTGCCAGTAGCTGCGCTGCCGCAGTGGCTGTAAGGGCAATCGCGAACACCTGTAAGACCCGTCCCACGACCGCGGGCACGGCGTCCTCCTACAGCAGCATGCCCGCTTCTCCCGCGCCCCAAAAATACCCGCGCGCCTAGAGTCAGGGATCCCTGCGGAAAGTGGCCCGGCTGCCGGCTGTTTCACCCCGGGCGTTCACTGGAGTTCACTGATGCGTGTTTTTCTTGTCGAAGACAACCTCGCCGTCCGGCAAGGCCTGATGGATACCCTGGAAGACCTGGTGCCGGTCACCAGCATCGGCGTGGCCGACACCGAGGAGGAGGGCACCCGCTGGCTGGCGCGCGATGACGTGTTGTGGGATCTGGCCATCATCGACCTGTACCTGCGCGAGGGCAGCGGTCTGGGCGTGATCGAGGCTTGCCGCTTTCGCCATCCGTCGCAGAAGATGGTGGTGCTCAGCAACCACCTGACAGCGGAGATTCGCTGGCGTTGCGCGCAGCTGGGCGTGGATGCGGTCTTCGACAAAACCACCGACATCGACGACATGGTGCGTTATTGCGTCGCGCTGGCAAAAAGTCTCGACGACGCCAGCGGCCTGCCGCGTCAGCTGTCTGCCAGCCAGGCAACGCGCAACCTGCCCTGACCCGCGATTTTTCAACCCCTCTTCTGAAAGCCAAAGCCATGGTCGCCCCTTCCGACATCTCCAACACGCCCTTCGGTTCGCCACCGCGCCCGCTGACCGAGCACGTGCTGCAGTCCGCCGAAGAGGCGGTGCTGGCCAACCCGGCTTCAGTGGAAACGCTGCAGGATGGTGCGCCGGGGCTGGCCCACCCCGCGGCAGCCAGCCGGCCGCGCGACAGGCTGGCGCGCATCGTCGGGGACCGGCCGCTCCAATCTGCGCTGGCCGCGCTGCTGGCAGGCGCCTTGCTCGCCGCGCTGGTCAAGGCCGCGCTCAGTCGGCGCCGACACTGAACCCAACACCGCTGATCCACCTTTTCTGGACACTCCATGACGCCCATGACACTTGCCACCACGCCCGAGCCCGGAACCCGGATACCGACCGAGATGCCGCCGCCGGTGATGCCACCGATGCCCGGGCCCGGCAGCCCGCCGGAAATCATCGAACCGCCGACGACCGAGCCGACCATCCCGATCAGGGAGCCGGGCAGGGTCACCCCGGTTCAGGCGCTGTAGTCGTCCCACCGATCGGCGGCTGAGGCTTACGGCCTTGCCGCATCCGCCAAGGGCCGGAAATATTGGCGAATCCAATAGGGCTGGCTTCCGACCGAGTACACGGCAGTACGCAGCTCGGTTTCGGTACATTTCAATTCGGTGCACCAGACCGCAACCACCTGCGGGTCGGTCAGGCAGATGCGCGGTGGCGCGTGTGGTATCGATTGGGTGAACATGGACTCCCTTTCATGGGCTTGTATCCATCGTGCGCCCTTTGGGCCCGGCATGTAAGGGTCTGCCCCCCAGTTTTGTGTAAGGGAATGCGCCCCATGCATTACAGCCACAGAGGCCTTGCCGAGTGCGTCGAATCGCCCGGATCTTATCGGTAGCCGACCCCCAGAAAAAGTTTGTCGACAAACCGATCCAGTTTGATTCGCGACGCGGTCGCCGAACTTCTTGCGCGGGTCAGTTCCTCCAGCACATGCTGGGGCGGTAGTGCGGATTGCCCTTGCAGGCAGAGCCTCAATGTGGCGGCAAGCTGCTGGTCCAGAAAATCGGCCACCTTGTTGGCCGCGGTCCACTCCCAATACAGGGAACGCCATTGTTGTTTGTGTTCCGAACTGATCAATATGTTTCCTGGCGCTGATGTGAGGATGCCGGACGACGCGCGCAAAACGCACATGGCCCCGTGGTCCGGACGATAGTTTATGTATCCTAGCGCACGCAGAGGGGCTTGGTCCTGATGGCGATCATGTGGCTCAACGAGCACGCCGTGGTGTGGTGGCGTCACGACACGCCAGACGTCGGGAGTCGCGGGTGCTTGCCAGGGGACTGGGGCGGACAAAGAAGGGCGTATGCCAGGTCCGGGCTCAGCCTGCGGAGTCGGCAGAACGCATGGTGTCCACGGGAATGGGGTCGGGCAGGCTACCGGCAGAGCGTGTGCAGGGGCGGTCCGCCGGCGGGAAAACTCAGGGGGATCCCTGCTGGCGCTTGTATTCGCTGCGTTTCATGCTCAGGTAGGCCGTCCGGTCGATCTCGTGCAATTGACGCGGGTAGCGCTCGGTGGCGTCAAACCAGTGCTGCAGACGTTTTTCAAACTGCTGGGATGCCGGCACGCTCAGCGATGCCAGGTAAGCGTCGATCGCCAGGTAATAACGCATGGTGTTGCGTTCCACCGCGCCGCGCATGCCGCCGACAGGCGCCCTGGCGCCGCCTGTTTCGCCGCCCACTTCCGTGAATCCGATCTTGCTGCTCGCCACGGTGGCCATATAGGCCTGCATGGCAAGACGGCTGCTGATTCCGTAGCCATAGGAATAACGCAGATGCATGAAAGTCTTGTCGCCATCGACCGGCACGGCTTCCAGGTCGATGCGGTAGTTGTGCGTACCGAGCGGACCCTTGGGTGCGTTCAGACGAACCGCCAGGTAGTCGCTTCGGGTGGCCGCTGGCGCGAAGCTGAAGGTCAGCGCGTGTGCATCCTTGAGTTCCTGGGGCGTTTTCTTGCCGACACTGACGGACAGGGTGGCCGGCCGGCTGGCCTTGTCGGCGCTGCAGTGTTTGGTGTTCAGGTGAAGAATCAGCACCTCGCACCAGGTCTCCGGATCCTTGAAGGCAGCCAGTACCGTTTGGTAGGGATAGTTGATGACCGCATAGGCGCTGCCACTGACGGATTGGGCCGATTCGGCCGAGTCCAGCACCAGCGGACGCTGGAAGGGGTTGCGGGCGAGTTGGGGGGCCAGGGCGGTGTGTTTGGCCTGCAGGGCTGCTGCGCCAGTGTCAGCCGCCGGCGCGGGCGCCTGCGCGTGGACAAGTCCTGCGCCCAGACTGGTGAACAGGCAGGCCGAGACTGCCCAGCGGCCGATGTTGAGAGTGGGTTTGTGAAGCATCCCTACAGTTTGCCTCCACGAGGGCCGCGCCAGCGCAGGAGGCTCCGTCGTCCTACATAGTTGGGCGAAATGGTGAAGAAGCCGCGCAATTTCCAGAATCGCTGTCTTTTTTACAGCTTGCGCACTGCACGCGTGGCAAGCAAGGTTTTTTTCACCAGGGCGGGCAGGGGGTGACCGTTTCGGCCCTGCGTAACATCAAGGCAATCGTTGTGATGCGGGTAATGCGCGCTCACTCGAAAAACACGGTGCAGGCCGACCAGGTCACCACTTCCGGGGCCGGTGAAGCCGGCGGAAGCGCCCCGACCAGCGAAGTCAGATGCAGCACCGGCAATCTCGATCCGGGAAGCGGCTGCCCGTGCACCTTGGCCACCCGTATCAATCTCATGCCGGGGTCGTCGCCAACAGTCGTTTGGTTGTAGTCCAGGCGGCCAACGGTACGGGGATCCGGCGGCTGGCCTGCCGGACGCCGGAGTTGCTGCGGCGTCTTGTCCGGGCCTGCAGCGTAGCTGGACGAGTACCCATGTTCCAGGCGGTGTCCGGCGAGGCGAAGATCACCGGGCTCACGCATCAGCGGTCCGGAGTCCACAAGCCAGAGGTCCTTGGGCGCATTGCGCAATACGGTTGTCGGGGAGTTCGGCGAGGCCGCGTGCAGTCTGAACACGCCCGGCGCCTGTCCGGCATAGCTCACGGTGAAGGGCATGCGGCGGACCGTGACCGAGGACCCATCCGACTCCACGAGTCGGTCGTTCTGGCGTAACTGAAGATCGCCGCAGCGCGTATTGGCTGGCAGATTGCGATCAGATGCGCAACCGGCAACCAACACCGCACAGAGAGCCATCAGGCTCACCGTCCTGTCGAAAGGTGCGGCCACCCGTTTGGGCCTGGCCATGCAACCAGCTGCAGTGAGAATGGGGCGGATCTTCATGCCTTGTACAGCGATAACGTAACCCTGATTTCATCTCGCGATGTTAACTTGTTGATTTATATGGTGTTACCGCCAGGATTCATCCACAGTCACGTTGTAATTGGCGACGTAAACCTACATTTTTTCGGTCAATAAATGTAATCTCGAAATTTTTCGCAATTTACGAAATTGCCACATATATATGGATTGCAGGCGTGGGTATTGAAATAGAGCTCATGACGCACGTGGGAACGGTTCAGGATCTTCCGGCTTGTTAATGGCTTTCTGCGTGGCCTCGCAAAACGTCAAGTCGGGTCCGGTGGAGGCGCGTAAGTCCCGATAAATCATCCGACATGTGGCTTTGAACATTTCGTCGACCCAAAAGGCGTAACTTTCAAGCTCGTCTTCGGGCACGTGCCCTCCCGACGGTCGGGGGAAGCTCCCAAGGCGGATACAGCGGTCACAGTTCAAACAAATATCCGTGCGGCTAAAGATGAGGTGATCCAAGACCCGAAACAGCGCCCGGCCCACCCGGTACCGCATCAGCATTGGACCGAGATGAATGAATGCCTCAAAAACTTTGTACGCCCATTTATCGGCCGCCAGCCGTTGACCTGACTCAATGGCTTCTCGGGCAAGAATGACAAATGCTCTGAGCTGGACAAAATCCCGATCGCTGCGTGGTCCTGACCAGCGCTCCCACTGAGTATTCCTTTGTAAGCGGCCGTGCTTATCTTTCTTGAATAAGGCTGATCGGAGTGGCTCGGGTAGTTGTTTCAATAGCCTTTGAGCCCTAACGTGCGAGAAGTGCTCTTTTATAAGCAAACTCCAAAACGGGTCACAAATGACCGCAGAAGAACCGGGACGGAGGGCTTCAACTTTTAGCAAAGTCTTTGCGGAGGGCAGGTGTTTTCCGTGGTGGTACTTAAGCCAAATACTGCTGCTACCTCGCTTTTCGCCTGGGCGCTTTGTGAATGAGTCCCACGCGAATGCTGACTGCATCCCTCGCGCGCTGTGGACCTCGACCCTTTCTCGCAACTCCTCATACCAGAGGACCGCTCGGCAACACCTTACCTGCGCATGCAGTTCGCGGTTGCTGTGTCGAATGAGAACTGAGTCTCCCCAACGCCTTGCAGCAGATAGTATTTCAAACGTCTGTTGGGCATTCATAACATCACACCGCACTTTAGCGCCCGTTTTTGACTAGGTTATCAAAACCCCTGAAAGGGCGCACACTTTTGGAGTGACAAAGCAGCCCTTGTGTGAACAGCACGACACTGAAGAGATCGGTGAGCTTGCCAACGCGCTGGAGGCAACGCTCATTCAGGAGTATGGGTTCATGCTAGGCCAGGCGGATTTGACCCGAATTCTTGCCTATCCCACTGCGACAGCATTCCGCAGAGCGGCATACAGACGCCAGCTTCCGATCACTGTTTTTTCAATCGAACACCGCAAGGG
>PNNC01000066.1 GCA_013824015.1 Polaromonas sp. | reverse complement strand
ATGGCCGGCATCACGCGCAAGCCCGGTGTGCGTTATTCGGTGCTGACGCCCAACATGAAGGGTTTCGAGGCCGCGCTGCTGTCCAAGCCGGACGAGATTGTGGTGTTTGCCGCTGCCAGCGAGGCCTTCAGCCAGCGCAACATCAACTGCTCCATCGCCGAAAGTATTGAACGCTTCCGTCCGGTGGCTGAAGCGGCGCGTGCGCATGGCATCCATGTGCGCGGCGCGATCTCCTGCGCCGTCGGTTGCCCTTACGAAGGCGAGATCGCGCCGGAACGTGTGGCCATGGTGGCGCGCCTGCTGAAAGAAATCGGCGTGCAACATATCGGTGTGGCCGACACCATCGGTGTGGGCACACCGGTCAAGGTCGAGCGGGCCATGGAAGCGGCGCTGCAGCATTACAGCGTGGACGACATCTCCGGCCATTTTCACGACACCTACGGCCAGGCGCTGGGCAACACGCTGACCAGTCTGCAGATGGGCATCTGGCAATACGACACCTCGTCGGCCGGCCTCGGTGGCTGTCCCTATGCCAAGGGCGCGACCGGCAATGTGGCGACCGAAGACGTGGTCTACATGCTGCAGGGCATGGGCATAGAGACCGGCATCAACCTCGACAAGCTGATTGATGCCGGCAAGTTCATCAGCGACTTCCTGGAGCGCAAGCCGAATTCGCGCGCGTCCACCGCCTTGCTCAACAAGAGGGCAGGGTGATGAACAAGGGGCGCGAGCATGTGTGGATCTGAACTGAAAGTGCTGCCCGAAGGCGTGCAGCGGGTGGCCGCCGTGCTGCAGGCGCGCGGCCATCCGCATTCGCCGGTGATGCTCGACGACGCGGCGCGCACGGCGCAACAGGCGGCCGATGCACTGGGCGTGGCGATCGGCCAGATCGCCAAAAGCATCATCTTCCGCCGCAAGTCGGACGACGTCGCGGTGCTGGTGATCACCGCCGGCGACCAGCGCGTGGACGAACGCAAGGTCGAGGCCCTGGTCTGCCCGGACGGCAAGCGCCTGGGCCGGGCCGATGCGGACTTCGTCAAGGCGCGCACCGGCTTTTCGATCGGCGGCGTGTCGCCGCTGGCGCACGCTACGCCCCCGGTCACGCTGATCGACCAGAGCCTGTTCCGTTTTGACGAGATCTGGGCGGCGGCCGGCCATCCGCATGGCGTGTTCAAACTGGGCCCGCAGCAACTGGCCGACCTGACCGGTGCGCCGGTGGCCGACGTGGTGGTGGACCCGGTGCAGGAGCAGATGTCGCAGCAGCATGCTATCAGTCTGGTAGCTGCTCGCGCCCACCAGGCAAGGGCTGCGACCGAAAATATTCCCTCACCTTGTATCTCGGTGTGCCGCATGAGTTCGCTCACCGGCTGGTGTGAAGGCTGCTTCCGCAGCCGTGACGAAATCGCCGGCTGGAGCCAGTCCAGCGACGGCGGAAAACGGGCGGTCTGGGACCTGATCGAGCAGCGTATCGCGGGGCTGCAGGCATGACAGCGCAGGCGGCGCCGGAGCCGGCCGTCCTGCACGAGCTCACGTTTTACTTCGATGTGGTCTCGCCCTATGCCTGGCTGGCCTTCCAGCAACTGCCGCAAGCGCTGGAGGGCCTCAGCTACAGCGTGTCCTACAAACCGCTGCTGTTTGCCGGCCTGCTCAAACACCACGGGCAACTCGGCCCGGCCGAGATTGCCGGCAAACGCGAATGGACCTACCGCCAGGTCTTGTGGCTGGCGCACCAGCACGGCGTCGAGTTGCAGCTGCCCGCCAGGCATCCGTTCAACCCCTTGCCGCTGCTGCGTGTGGCGGTGGCCTGTGATGACCGGGGCAGCCCCAACCGTTATGTGTGCGAAACCCTGCTTCGTCATGTCTGGTGTGGCGGTGCCGATGCGGCCGACGAATCGCGGCTGGCGCAGGTGACGGCGCTGCTGGCGCCGCAACGCGCACCCGGCAGCGCGGAGGTCAAGGCCGACCTGAAGGCCAACACCGATGAGGCGATCGCGCGCGGGGTTTTCGGTGTGCCCACCCTCGCGGTGAATGGCAAGCTGTTCTGGGGCCTGGATGCCCTGCCGATGCTGCGTGCCTACCTGATGCACGATGCCTGGTTTGAGGCGCCGCACTGGGATGCGGCGCGTCAGCTTGAACCAGGCGCCTCCCGCCCCAGACCCTGAATCAGGCGGCATTCTCCGCATGCTGAAAAGGTGTATGCGGGTTTCCCCGTGGCTTGTCAGAAGCCGATAAGTTTCGCGCAAGCTCCTGTTGGTTTCACGTCAGAGCAGGGTCAGTCGCATCCAGAACAATCGATGCAGCCTTCACTTCGGAGGCACTCATATTCTGGAGACTAAATCATGTCAACAACAGCAGTCCCTGACAAACCGATGACGAAGGAAGAGAAGAAGGTCATCTTCGCCTCTTCGCTCGGAACGGTGTTCGAGTGGTACGACTTCTACCTGTACGGTTCGCTGGCAGCCATCATTGCCAAGCAGTTCTTCAGCGGCCTCGATGCAGGCGCCGCCTTCATCTTTGCGCTGCTGGCATTTGCCGCCGGCTTCATCGTGCGTCCTTTCGGCGCGCTGCTGTTCGGCCGCCTCGGCGACATGATCGGGCGCAAGTACACCTTCCTGGTCACCATCCTGATCATGGGCCTGTCCACCTTCGTGGTGGGCCTGCTGCCAAGCTACGCCTCCATTGGTGTCGCGGCGCCGGTGATCCTGATCGCACTGCGCATGCTGCAAGGCCTGGCCCTGGGCGGCGAGTACGGCGGTGCCGCCGTGTATGTGGCAGAGCATGCGCCCCACGGCAAGCGGGGTGCCTACACCTCCTGGATCCAGACCACGGCGACGCTGGGTCTGTTCCTGAGCCTGCTGGTCATCCTCGGTGTGCGCACCTGGCTGGGTGAGCAGGCCTTCAGCGAGTGGGGCTGGCGCATTCCCTTCCTTGGCTCGATCGCGCTGCTCGGCATCTCGGTGTGGATCCGCCTGTCGCTGTCCGAGTCGCCGGCCTTCCAGAAAATGAAGGCCGAGGGCAAGACTTCCAAGGCGCCGCTGGCAGAGTCCTTCGGCCAGTGGAAAAACCTGAAGATCGTGATCCTGGCGCTGATCGGCCTGACCGCCGGCCAGGCCGTGGTGTGGTACTCGGGCCAGTTTTACGCCCTGTTTTTCCTGACCCAACAACTCAAGGTTGACAACACCACGGCCAACCTGATGATTGCCGCCGCGTTGTTGCTCGGCACGCCCTTCTTCGTCGTCTTCGGCATGCTGTCGGACAAGATTGGCCGCAAGCCCATCATCATGGCGGGCTGCCTGCTGGCCGTCGTGACCTACTTCCCGGTGTTCAAGATGCTGACCGAAGCCGCCAATCCGGATCTGGCCAGGGCGCAAGCCACCGCCGGCGTGACGGTGACGGCTGATCCTGCGTCCTGTTCCTTCCAGGGCAACCCGGTGGCCCGCGAAATCGACTTCCGCAGCTCCTGCGACATCGCCAAGCGTTACCTGGTGCAGAACTCGGTGAGCTACGACAACATCGCCGGCCCGGCTGGCTCCCCCGCCGTCATCAAGATCGGCGAGAAGGTGGTGACTGCACCTGCCGGCAATGTCGTCAACCTCAAGTTCGACGAGGCTTCGGTCAAGGCGATCGCCGCGTTCAAGAAGGAAGTGGCCGACGACCTGAAGCTGGCCAGCTACCCCGCCAAGGCCGACCCGGCCAAGATCAACAAGCCGCTGACGGTGGCCCTGTTGTTCTGGCTGGTGCTGCTGGTCACCATGGTTTATGGCCCGATCGCCGCCATGCTGGTGGAATTGTTCCCGACGCGCATCCGCTACACCTCCATGAGCCTGCCTTACCACATCGGCAACGGCTGGTTCGGCGGCTTGTTGCCGACCACCGCCTTCGCCATCGTGGCGCAGACCGGCAACATGTACAACGGCCTGTGGTACCCGATCATCATTGCCGGCATGACCTTCATCGTCGGCACGATTTTCATCCGGGAAACCAAGGACGTGAACATTTACGCAAAAGACTGATTTGTCACGGGCAGCGCGGCCTTCACGCCCACGCTGCCCGGTGCGTCCATTTGACAACCCGGCCCTCGCCATCACCTGACGAGGGCCTTATTTTTGGAGAACGAAGATGTGGAAAATTGCAGTAGCTTTTGTGGTGTTTGCCGGGCTGGCCCTGTATCTGCTGAGCAAGGGGGGCGACATCGACATGGGGGGCGAAAAACACGGCGCTGTCCAGCCGTCCCTGCACGCGGCGGCGCCTGACTTGTCCGCGCTGAACCGCCTGGCCTGACACAGGGGTGGCCACTGCCGGGCCAACTCCCTCGGGTAATCCTTGTAAACACCGTGCCGGATTAGGGAAAAATAAAGCAGGTCCAACGGCATGCGCGTGCATGACAAGAGCGACAAGACCTGTGATCTCCTCAACGGCTGACCTGATGGAGGCAACACGATGATTTACATGAAAACGGAACTCGGTCAAACCGCATTCCAGAGCCGCTCCGTTGCGCTGACACCGCGGCAACGCTCGGCCTTCATCATGTTCGACGGCAAGCGCAGCACGGAAGACGTGCTCAAGGCAACCACCGGCCTGAACGTCACCGCTGAAGATATCGACCAGATGGTGTCGGCCGGACTGCTGGCGCCGACCGCTGCCAGCATGGTGGTTACCCCGGCGGTGGAAGCCGAACCCATAGCCGGCGCGCCGCCTACCCAGGATGCGCAGGCGCACTACTCACGTGCCTATCCGATTGCGATACGCCTGACCTCGGAACTGGGTCTGCGCGGTTTTCGCCTCAACCTGGCGGTCGAGGGAGCGGGCAACCTCGCTCAATTAAGGGAACTGGGACCCAGGATCAAGGAAGCCGTGGGCGCGGAGAGGTTCAAGGAACTGCAGCGCGCCCTCTACGACTGAGCGCCAGGCGCCTGGCGCGTGCCGGGTTCAGCGGCGGAACTTGCCGTCGGTGCCGATGATGGACAGGTCGGCGAAATCCAGCCCGGTGTGGTCTTCGGCAGAGTAGTTCACTTCCAGCCCGCCAATGTCAAATTTGCGGATGCCTTCGAGTGCGGCCTGGATTTTTTCGCGCGTCGGTTTGGCGCCGGCGCGGCGCAGTCCTTCGACCAGCACCTTGGCAGCGGCAAATCCCTCGAGCATGGCCGGGCTGATATCGCCGGTGCCCTTGGCCTTGGACAGTTCCTGGGCTTCCTTGACCATGCCGTAGGCGATGGAGCGTTCATACGGAAAGACCTGGGTCACGATCACGCCGCGCGCGTTGTCGCCCAGGCTTTTGATGAAACCGCTCGATGCGTTATTGGACAGCGTCACGATTTGCGCCGCCGAGCCTGCAGCGCGAAAGGCCTTGGTGCCGTCGACCACCGCCTGGCCAGAGGCCACCATGATGATGGCCTGTGCATTGGAGGCGACCACTTTGGGGACGATGGGCGCAAAGTCGGGCTTGCTGCGGTTGAATTTTTCCAGCACCGCTGGCTGCAACTTGGCGGCAGTCATTCCTTTTTGCGCGCCGGCCACGCCATCCGCACCGAAGCTGTCGTCGGCGTAAACAATGCCGATCCGCGTGATGCCCATGGAATTCAGGTGGGTCACGGCTTTTTCGGCCTCGCGCTGGTAGGTGGCGCGCACGTTGAAAACCTGTTTTTTGACGGGCTGGTGCAGCACCATGGCGCCGGTGGACGGGCCGATCAGGGGCACGCCGTATTTTTCAAGATGAGGAAGCATGGCTTCGGTGTGCGGTGTGCCACGCGTCAGGAACATCGCCAGCACCTCTTTTTCCTCAATCAGCTTCAGCGCGTTTTCGCCGGCCAGTTTGGGGTCGAACTTGTCGTCGAGCGAGATCAACTCGATCTTCTGTCCGTTGACGCCGCCCTTGGCATTGACCGCGTCGATGTAAAGCTTGGCGCCGTCGGTGGTTTCCTTCACGCCTGCGCCCACGGGCCCGGTGAATCCTGCCGTCTGCCCGATCAGCAACTGCGCCTGGGCCCCCAAACTGAAGGCCGCCACAAGCAGGGCGCCGCACCATAGGCTGGTTTGTTTCATCTGTGTTCTCCGCTGTAGGTTGATGCTTCGGAGTTGATCATAAAAGCGGCAAAAAGACGAGATGGAAAACCAGCAGCGCAGGGTCATTCCCGCACCAAAAAGGGCTTTAACCCCACGCAAAGCGGCCCTGGCGTGGCTGTCTAGAATGTTTGACCTCTTTCAGGAAAGACCCACCGATGTCCCAGGGAATCATCCGCATTCGCGGCGCGCGCCAGCACAACCTCAAAAACCTCGACCTGGACATCCGCACCGGTGAAATGACGGTGGTCACCGGCCCCAGCGGCTCCGGCAAGTCCTCGCTGGTGTTCGACACCCTGTTTGCGGAAGGCCAGCGGCGTTATGTCGAGACCTTTTCGGCCTACGCGCGGCAGTTCCTGGACCGCATGGACAAACCCGCGGTGGACAAGGTCGAGGGTGTGCCACCGGCGATTGCCATCGACCAGACCAACCCGGTGCGCAGCTCACGTTCGACGGTGGGCACCATGACCGAGCTCAACGATCACCTGAAGTTGCTGTACGCCCGCGCAGCCCAGTTGTTCGACAAAAAGACCGCGCAGGCGGTGCGCCACGACACGCCGGAATCGATTTACGCCGAACTGATGGCGCGCACCGCAGGCGCCGACCCCCGGGTGGTGATGACCTTTCCGGTGGAACTGCCCGGCAACACGAGCGCGGAAGAGGTCACGCAGTGGCTGTCGGCCAGCGGCTTCACGCGGGTGCATGCCGAGCGTGATGTGGCCACGCCTGCGGGCCCCCACAAGTTGCTGGACGTCGTGGCCGACCGCTTCCGGGTGCAGACTGCTGAAAAGTCGCGCGTGGTCGAGGCGATCGAGATGGCGCTCAAGCGCGGCGGCCGCCTCAATGTGTATGTTCAGGCCGCAGAGGAGGGTGGTGCAGAGCAGATGTGGCGCTTTTCCACCGGCCTGCATTGCCCCGACAGCGACCTGCGTTACAGCGAGCCGACACCGTCGCTGTTCTCCTTCAATTCGGCGATGGGCGCCTGCGAAACCTGCCGCGGTTTTGGTCGCGTGATCGGTGTCGATTACGGCCTGGTGATCCCGAACGACAAGCTGACCCTGCGTTCCGGCGCGATCAAGACCATGCAGACGCCGGCCTGGAAGGAAGCGCAGGACGATTTGATGCGCCATGCCGAAACAGCCGGCATCCCGCGCGACACCCCCTGGTACAAACTCACGCCCGAGCAGCAGGCCTGGGTCATCAACGGCTCGCCGAACTGGAACGGCAAATGGAACCAGCACTGGTTCGGCATCAAACGCTTTTTTGCCTACCTGGAAAGCAAGGCCTACAAGATGCACATCCGGGTGCTGCTGTCCAAGTACCGCAGCTACACGCCCTGCGAGACCTGCGGTGGCGCGCGCCTCAAGCTGGAAGCGCTGCTCTGGCGCCTGGGTTCCAAAGCCGACGCCGACGCAGCGCTGCCGCCGGAAAAACGCTTCATGCCGGTGGGCGTGGACTGGACCCGCGCCCAGCTCGAAGCGCTGCCGGGCCTGAGCCTGCATGACCTGATGCAGCTGCCAATCGACCGCTTGCGGGAATTTTTCAACGGCCTGGCGCCGGCCGCATTGCAGGACGGTAGCGCGCCCGATGCCGAGTTCAGGGCGCTCAAGTCGCTGTTCGAGGAAATCCACACCCGGCTGCGTTACCTCAGCGACGTCGGCATCGGCTACCTGACGCTGGACCGGCAGAGCCGCACGCTGTCGGGCGGCGAGGTGCAGCGCATCAACCTGACGACCGCGCTGGGCACCTCGCTGGTCAATACACTGTTTGTGCTGGACGAACCCTCGATCGGCCTGCACC
This sequence comes from Polaromonas sp., assembly GCA_013824015.1. Classification (GTDB taxonomy): domain Bacteria; phylum Pseudomonadota; class Gammaproteobacteria; order Burkholderiales; family Burkholderiaceae_C; genus Polaromonas. The sequence continues at coordinate 21,325 of PNNC01000066.1, read as the reverse complement.
CGCGCGACATGAACCGCATCACGCAGGCCATGCACCGGCTGCGCGACGCCGGCAACACGCTGGTGGTGGTGGAGCACGACCCGGCCGTGATGCTGGCGGCCGACCGCATGATCGACATGGGCCCGGGACCGGGCGAGAAGGGCGGCCAGATTGTGTTCGACGGCACGCCGGAAGACCTCAAACACGCCGACACCCTGACCGGCGCCTACCTCGGATCGCGCAAGCAGGTCGGTTTGGGCTTCAAGCGGCCGGTGACCGACAACACGCCGCGCCTGATCCTCGAAGGTGCGCGTGACCACAACCTGAAAAACCTGACGGTGGAGTTTCCGCTGCAGCGCCTGGTGTGTGTCACCGGGGTCAGCGGTTCCGGCAAATCGACCTTGATGCAGGACATCCTGGCGCCGGCGCTGCTGCGCCAGTTCGGCAAAGCCACCGAGACGCCCGGCCAGCACGACCGCCTGATGGGCGCGGATTACCTGACCGATGTGGTGTTTGTCGACCAGTCCCCGATCGGCAAGACCGCGCGCTCCAACCCGGCCAGTTACGTCGGCGCCTGGGATGCGGTGCGCGAGCTGTTCGCGCAGGCGCCGCTGGCCCGGCAGCGCAGCTACACCTCGTCCAAGTTCAGCTTCAACAACGGCGACGGGCGCTGCCCGACCTGCGGCGGCTCGGGCTTCGAACATGTGGAGATGCAGTTCCTCAGCGACGTCTACCTGCGCTGCCCGGACTGCGACGGCAAGCGCTACCGGCCCGAAATCCTGGAGGTCACGATCGAGCGCAAGGCCATCGGGGATGTGCATCCGCGCCTGATGAATGTGTCCGATGTGCTGGACCTGACGGTCAGCGAGGCCAGCCGGCTGTTTGCGCAGGACCGCGAGGTGATACGCGCGTTGCAGCCGATTGTCGATGTCGGCCTGGAGTATGTGAAGCTGGGCCAGCCGGTACCCACCTTGTCGGGCGGCGAAGCCCAGCGCCTCAAGCTGGCCGGCTTTCTGGCCGGCGCGTCGAAAACCGCGAGTGTCAGCCGGCAGCCGCTGGCGCTGAAAAACATCAACCGCGGCACGCTGTTCCTGTTCGACGAGCCGACCACCGGCCTGCATTTCGACGACATTGCCAAACTGATGCGGGCGCTGCGCAAGCTGCTGGACGTCGGCCACTCCTTGATCATCATCGAACACAACCTCGACGTGATCCGCTCGGCCGACTGGCTGATCGACCTCGGCCCCGAGGGCGGTGAAGCCGGTGGCCTGCTGGTGGCCCAGGGCACACCCGAGGCAGTGCGTGAACATCCGACGTCGCATACCGCGCTGGCGCTGCGCGAATACGAGGCGGCGATGGGCAAGGTGCACGGTGTCGAAGAGGCCCGCACCAAAGTCTGGAAAACCAGACCGGCTTTCTCCAACCTGATCCAGATCGTCAACGCCAAGGAGCACAACCTCAAAAGCCTGTCGGTGGATATTCCGCGCGGCAAGTTCAATGTGGTGACGGGGGTGTCGGGTTCCGGCAAATCGACGCTGGCCTTCGACATCCTGTTCAACGAAGGCCAGCGGCGTTACCTCGAGTCGCTCAACGCCTATGCGCGCAGCATCGTGCAGCCGGCGGGCCGGCCCGAGGTCGACGCGGTGTACGGCATCCCGCCGACCGTGGCGATCGAGCAGCGGCTGTCGCGCGGCGGTCGCAAGTCCACCGTCGGCACCACCACCGAGGTCTGGCACTTTTTGCGCCTGCTGTATGTCAAGCTGGGCATCCAGCACTGCACCAAAGACGGCGCGGCCGTGATGCCGCAAAGCCCGGAAAGCATCGCGGCCCAGTTGCTGAAAAATCACCGCGGCCAGCACATCGGCCTGCTGGCGCCGCTGGTGATCAACCGCAAGGGTGTGTACACCGAGCTGGCCGACTGGGCGCGGCCGCGCGGCTACACCCATTTGCGCATCGACGGCGAGTTTTTGCCGACCACCAACTTCCCGCGCATCGACCGTTTCAAGGAACACACGGTCGAACTGCCGGTGGCCGACATCCATGTGACGCCGGACAACGAAGCCGCACTGCGCGAGGCGCTGGCCACCGCGTTGCAGCACGGCAAGGGGGTGGTGCATGTGCTGGCGCCGCTGACCGGCCTGCGTGGCGCGATGATGGCGGGCACCTCGACCAAAACCATCGGCAAGTTGCAGGCCTCGTCCACCCAGCGTGCCTGCCCGATCTGTGCCACGTCGTATCCGGAGCTGGATCCGCGCCTGTTCAGTTACAACAGCAAACATGGCTGGTGCCCCGACTGCGTCGGCACCGGTGTCAAGCTGACCAGGGAGCAGCGCAAGGTCTTCGACGATTCGGTGCGTGACGACGACAACAAGGGTCGCGAACAGAGTTTTGCCGAGCCGGAAGCCGAAGATGTCACCGATATGGCCTGCCCCGGCTGCCAGGGCACCCGCCTGAATGCGCAGGCACGCGCAGTCAAGTTTGCCGGCGTGGGGATTGCCGACATCGCCGCGCTGTCGGTCACCGATGTGCGCGCCTGGGTCGAGAAGCTGGCGCTGTCCGGGCGTGAAGCCGGCATCGCGCGTGACCTGATCCCCGAGATCAAGAGCCGCCTCGAGTTCCTCGAAGACGTGGGCCTGGGTTACCTGACGCTGGACCGCGGCGCGCCCACGCTGTCGGGCGGCGAGGCGCAGCGTATCCGGCTCGCCGCGCAGCTCGGCTCCAACCTGCAGGGCGTCTGTTATGTGCTGGACGAACCGACCATCGGCCTGCACCCGCGCGACAACCAGATCCTGCTGCGCGCCTTGGGCAAACTCAGCGAACGCGGCAACACGCTGGTGGTGGTCGAACATGACGAGGACACGATACGCCGCGCCGACAACATCATCGACATCGGCCCGGGCGCCGGCAAACGCGGCGGACGGCTGGTCGGGCAGGGCACGGCCGCGCACCTGGCCACCTTGCCCGATTCGCTGACCGGGCGTTATCTGGCGAACCCGCTGATCCATCCGCTGCAGCTGCGGCGCGAAACCCGCACCGGCGTGGCGCCTGTCGCAGCGCAGGTCGTCAGCGATGTGTTGGCCAAGCCGGTCAGCAAGCAGAAAGCGGCGACCCTGAAGGCGGCAGCGCTGAAAGCCGCCGCAGCCAGCGCCAGTGCGCTGCACAATGCGGCGCCGGTCGCGGCCGGGCCCTTCACGTCCTGGCTCACCGTGGTCAATGCCGAACTGCACAACCTCAAGCAGGTCTCCGTCAAGGTGCCGCTGTACCGGCTGGTGGCGGTCACCGGTGTCTCGGGCTCGGGCAAGTCCACGCTGGCGCGTGATGTGTTGCTGAGCAATGTGCATGCCGGTGTGATGCTGCGCAGCACCAAGGCCGGGCGGGATGCCGACGACAAGGGAAAAACGCCCATCTGGACCGGCTGCGAAGCGATCGAGGGGTATGCCGCGGTGGACCGCGTGCTCGAGGTGGACCAGACGCCGATCGGCAAGACACCGCGCTCCTGCCCGGCCACCTACATCGGTTTCTGGGACACCATCCGCAAGCTGTTTGCCGATACGCTGGAGGCCAAGGCGCGCGGTTATGGCCCGGGGCGCTTCAGTTTCAACACCGGCGAGGGGCGTTGCCCGACCTGCGAAGGTGCGGGCGTGCGCACCATCGGCATGAGCTTTTTGCCCGATGTGAAGGTGCTGTGCGAAACCTGCCACGGCGCGCGTTTCAACCCCGAAACCCAGGCCGTGACCTGGCGCGGCAAGAACATCGGCGATGTGCTGACCATGGAAGTGGATGAAGCTGTCGGCTTTTTTGCCTCCATGCCCAACATCGCGCACCCCTTGCAGTTGCTCAAGGACGTGGGCCTGGGTTACCTGACGCTGGGCCAGCCCTCGCCGACACTGTCAGGCGGCGAGGCGCAGCGCATCAAGCTGGTGACCGAACTGTCGAAAGTACGTGACGACATCACGCGGCGCGGCCAGAAGGCGCCGCACACGCTGTACGTGCTGGACGAGCCCACGGTCGGCCTGCACATGGCCGATGTTGAAAAGCTGATCCATGTGTTGCACCGCCTGGTCGACGGCGGCCACAGCGTGGTGGTGATCGAACACGACCTCGACGTGATTGCCGAAGCCGACTGGGTGATCGACCTGGGGCCGGACGGCGGCAATGCCGGCGGCCAGGTGGTGGCCTCGGCGCCGCCCGAAGTCGTGGTCAGGCTGGGCACCCATACCGGCAAGGCGCTGGCGCCGGTGCTGGCGCGTTAGCGTAAAGACCTGCGAAAACCCAAGGATTTGTGGGGCTGGATGAGAAAAAGAATGGCACGACCATAAAATTACCGATCAGTAACATTATTTACTGATCGTTCCAAATTTACGACATACGCCATGACCATGACCTCCCGCCAGTCCCGAATTTACGGTTTTTCCCTGGCGATTGCGCTGATTGGCGCAGCGGCCCCCGCTGCGTCGCAAAGCCCGGTGGCGCCGGCCGACGAGGTCGAGACCATTCACCCCTGGGTGGTGCCGTCGCCGCGCGCGGCGGAGACCTATTTCACCAACCTGCAGGACGGCGGCACCTACGAGGCGCCGTTTGTGGCGCGTTTCGGGCTGTCCATGCGCGGCCTGGTGCCTGCAGGCCAGACCGCCGGCCGCGCCGGCCACCATCATTTGCTGGTGAACCAGGATTTGCCGCTGGACTTCAAGAAGCCGCTGCCTTTCACCGACCAGTACATCCACTTTGGCAAGGGCCAGATGGAAATGGTCGTGAACCTGCCGCCGGGCAAATACAAGTTCCGCCTGCTGCTGGCGGACCAGGGCCACATCCCTTACTTCGTTTACAGCAAACCCCTGAGCGTGACCGTCAGCAAACAGAACAAGGCGGTGACACCGGCTTCGGTGCAGGGCCCGGCCCGGGTCGAGCTGTTGAGTCCGGCGGACCGTGGGACCGTCAAAGGCCCGTTTCGGGTCCAGTTCCATGCCAGCGGCTACAACGTGTCGCATGTCGGCCCGAAGGCGGCGGACACCGGGCATTTCCGGCTCACGATGGAGCGCGCGGGGCGCAAGCCGGAGGTGCTCGACTTCACTGCCGGCCAGACCGAAACCTGGCTGAACCCGCCGGCCGGTGACTACAGCCTGCGCCTGGAGATGGTCAGCAATGCCGCCGACGGCAAGGTGCTGAGCGCGGCCCGGCCATCGACGCTGTCGGTCGCTGCGCGCTGATCCGGCTCAGGCCGGGCTGTGGCGCGCAGCCAGCAGTGCTGCCGCCACTTCGGCAAAACCCGCGCCGCGTTCACCCCGGGTGATGTAACGCGGCAGATGGGTCAGCTCGGGCACAAAACGCGCGATGTTGGCCACGCCGACCGAATGCGGGAAGGCCTCGAACATCAACTGGTCATTGGTTGAGTCGCCGACATAGACCCAGTTCGCCATCTCCGCATCGAGCTTGCGGCCGAACAGTTTCCTGACGATCCAGCGCGCACCGGCGAGCTTGTTGTGTGCGCCATACCAGCCGTTGATGTGGATCGAACTCACGGTGGCGTTCATGCCTTCGCTTCGCATGATCTCCACCGCCTGCGCGATGGCAGCCGGCGGCAAATGCGCGAACTCGCTGTGGTCGATGGCGATGTCGGTTTCGCGCCCGGCGCTGTCCTGGGAGATCACCGCACCGGCCACCTCGCGCACCACGCGGGCGGCGACCTGCTGCATGCGGGCGTAGTTGGAAAGCCGCGTCGCCTCGTCCTGCTGGTATGTTTTTGATAACACGCCCTGTCCATCCGGCATGGGCTGCAGCCCGTTTCGGCTTGAAGTTAATGCCACCGCACCGTTTTCAGCCACGATGGCATCGACCGGCCAGACCAGCGCAAACGGCTCGCTCCAGCCGACCGGCCGGCCGGTGATGGGGATCACCTGCAGGCCGGCGGCTTTCAGGTCAGCCAGCGCCTGCAAGGCATCGGCCGTGATCGCGCCTTCGGTGGTCAGGGTGTCGTCGATGTCGGTGAAAACGCCGGTGATGGCGCGCCGCTCGCTGGCCGGCCAGGTGCTCAGTTCTTGCATCGTGAAATTTTCGCACGAGTACCGCAGCGCGCGAGCGGGCCTTTGCCGAGCGCGCCAGTGTTGGCTACAATAGTGGCTTCCTGAGGAGCGTTGCAACCCACGGCATGTGGTCTAGGCTCAGGACTTTCAACTGCAACCACGCTCACCCGCAATGCTTTCAAGCCGGGTGAGTTGACAAACTTCCCGACGACCTGACGCCTTGCGGCCGTGGCTATTTTGCCCAGCTGGACTCTTGATTTTTTTGGAGCTATCCCATGAACGCCGTATTGAAACCCGCCCAGAGCACGCCTGACCACATCATTGCCGACATTTCCCTTGCCGCCTGGGGCCGCAAGGAACTGAAAATCGCCGAAACCGAAATGCCCGGCCTGATGGCCATCCGCGAGGAATTCGCGAAAGCCCAGCCGCTCAAGGGCGCGCGCATCACCGGCTCGTTGCACATGACGATCCAGACCGGCGTGCTGATCGAGACGCTGCAGGCCCTGGGCGCCGACGTGCGCTGGGCTTCGTGCAACATCTTCTCGACGCAGGACCATGCCGCCGCCGCGATTGCCGCCGCCGGCACGCCGGTGTTCGCGATCAAGGGCGAGACCCTGGCCGATTACTGGGATTACACCCACCGCATCTTCGAATTCAGCGGCGCCAAGGGCACGCCTGAAGAAGGCCCGAACATGATCCTGGACGACGGCGGCGATGCCACGCTGCTGATGCACCTGGGCACCAAGGCCGAGAAAGACGCCTCCCTGCTGTCCAAGCCGACCAGCGAAGAAGAAATCTGCCTGTTCAACTCGATCAAGGCCAAGCTCGCGCAAGACCCGACCTGGTACAGCCGCCGCCTGAAAAACATCATCGGTGTGACCGAGGAAACCACCACCGGCGTGTTGCGCCTGAACGAGATGTCGGTCAAGGGCACGCTGGCCCTGCGCGCCATCAACGTCAATGATTCGGTGACCAAGTCCAAGTTCGACAACCTCTACGGCTGCCGCGAATCGCTGGTGGACGCGATCAAACGCGCCACCGACGTGATGATCGCCGGCAAGGTCGCGCTGGTGGCCGGCTACGGCGACGTGGGCAAGGGTTCGGCCCAGGCGCTGCGCGCCTTGTCGGCGCAAGTCTGGGTGACCGAGATCGACCCGATCAACGCGCTGCAGGCCGCGATGGAAGGCTACAAGGTCGTGACCATGGAATACGCTGCCGACAAGGCCGACATCTTCGTGTCCGCCACCGGCAACAAGAACGTGATCACCTACGACCACATGGCGGCCATGAAGGACCAGGCCATCGTCTGCAACATCGGCCACTTCGACAACGAGATCGACGTTGCCGCGCTGGAAAAATGCACCTGGGAAGAGATCAAGCCGCAAGTCGACCACGTGATCTTCCCGGACGGCAAACGCATCATCCTGCTGGCCAAGGGCCGCCTGGTCAACCTCGGTTGCGGCACCGGCCACCCGAGCTTTGTGATGTCGTCGAGCTTTGCCAACCAGACGATTGCGCAGATCGAGCTGTTCACCAAGCAGGCCGACTACGAAGTGGGCAAGGTCTATGTGCTGCCGAAACACCTGGACGAAAAAGTCGCGCGCCTGCACCTGAAGAAAGTCGGCGCGATGCTGACCGAACTCAGCGATGAGCAGGCCGCGTACATCGGTGTGTCGAAGGCAGGCCCGTACAAAGCCAATACGTACCGGTATTGATAACAAGCCGTGTCATGCCGGACCTGATCCGGCATCCATGTCTTCCACTCCTGGCGATGCATGCGGCATGGATTGCGGGTCAAGCCCGCAATGACATGTCGTGTGGCGTCATTGAAAGCCACCATGCGCGCTGACCTCTTCCTCGTCGACAACGGCGTTGCCGCCACCCGCTCCCAGGCCCAGCGCCTGATTGCTTCGGGCGTGCGCTGGCGCGCCGAGGAAAGCTCGCCCTGGAAAAAAGTCGCCAAAAATGGCGACGAGATTCCGGCGGGCGCCGAGGTCGAGATTCCCGATACCACCGAAGCGAAGTACATCTCGCGCGGCGGGCTCAAGCTCGAAGGCGCGCTGAAAAGCCGCGGCCTCGACGTGAGTGGCCGGCGTTGCCTGGACATCGGCCAGTCCACCGGCGGCTTCACCGACTGCCTGCTGCAGCAGGGCGCGCTGCAGGTCGTGGGTGTGGACGTGGGCCATGGCCAGTTGCACCCCAGCCTGCGCGCGGATCCGCGCGTCGTGTGTATCGAGGGTGTCAATGCACGCGCCATGACTGCTATGGATTTGGTAGCACCCGGCCCGGACGGGACAGGGGCTGAGGCCGGATTTGATGATGAATTTGTGGATGAAGAAGAGGCGCCGCCGATCGAGGCCAATTTTGACCTGCTGACGGCTGACCTGTCCTTCATCTCGCTGACGCTGGTGCTGCCGGCGGTGCTGCGCCTGCTCAAGCCGGGCGGTGACGCGCTGATGCTGGTCAAGCCGCAGTTCGAGCTGCAGCCGGGCCAGATCGGCAAGGGCGGCATTGTGCGTGATCCGGCGCATTTTGCCTTTGTCGAGCAGCGCCTGCGTGATGCCTGCAGCGCGCTCGGCATGGAGGTGAAAGCCTGGCTGGCCTCGCCGATCGAAGGCGGCGACGGCAACCGCGAGTTTTTTATCCACGCGGTCAAGGGCCTGCACACTCCGGGCGAGGACCTGCCGCTGCCGGCGGCGCCGCCGCGCAAGGCCGCCAAACGCACACCACGCAGCGAGCTGCGCGCGCTGCATGCGGCGCATGAAGACTCCGAAGAAGCCCATGCCGGCCAGCATGGCCCGGCACGCGGCAAACGCCGCGAGACACCCGACGAAGAATGAACAGACAGACAGACAGACAGGGATGACTGCGATGAACCTGCCCATCAGCTTTGAATTTTTCCCGCCCAAGACAGCGGAAGGCGCCGACAAGCTGCGGCTGGCGCGCCAGGCGCTGTACGCGCACCAGCCCGAGTTCTGCTCGGTGACCTTTGGCGCCGGCGGCTCCACCCAGGACGGCACCTTCGGCACCGTCGGCGAGATCCTCAAGGAAGGCGTGGCGGCGGCCTGCCATTTCTCCTGCGTCGGCGCGACCAAGGCCACGGTGCGCCAGCAGCTGGCCTCGCTGCAGGCCATGGGCGTGAAACGCCTGGTGGCGCTGCGCGGTGACTTGCCCAGCGGCTACGGCATGGGCGGCGAGTTCCATTACGCCAGTGACCTGGTGAGCTTCATCCGCGAGTTCACCGGCGACGCCTTCCACATCGAGGTCGCGGCCTACCCCGAGATCCACCCGCAGGCCAAATCGGCCGACGCCGACCTGCAGGCCTTTGCGACCAAGGTCCGCGCCGGCGCGAATTCGGCGATTACGCAGTACTTCTTCAACGCCGATGCCTACTTCCGCTTTGTCGATGACGTCAGCAAGATGGGTCTGGACATCCCGGTGGTGCCCGGCATCATGCCGATCACCAGCTCGACGCAACTGATGCGTTTCTCGGATGCTTGTGGCGCCGAGATCCCGCGCTGGATCCGCCTGCGCCTGCAGGGCTTTGGCGACGACACGGACTCGATCAAAAGTTTTGGCCTCGATGTGATCACCGCCCTGTGTGACCAGCTGAAAACCGCAGGGGTGCCCGGTATCCACTTCTATACGATGAATCAGGCCGGCGCGACGACCGAGATCATCCGACGATTGAAGCGCTGAAGACGGCGGACCTCATGACCCGGCGCGTCATCAGGTGGGGGATCATCGCAAGTCTGCTGGCGCTGTCCGCGTGCAGCACGCCGCCTGAAAGCGATCCCGGCACGTCCCCAGATGTTCCGGCTGCGCGCGCCGCGCCACGCGCAGCGGTGAAGGCACCGGCCGCTGAGGCCGTCACCCCGCCTGACAGCGCGCCGCTGCCGGACCTGCCCGATGCCGACAACAATCTGCTGGCCGGTGAAATCCCCCGCGAATTCCAGCAGGGCAAGGCCTCCTGGTACGGCCCGCGTTTCAACGGACGGCGCACCGCCAGCGGCGAGCGCTACAACATGCATGAGTTCACCGCCGCGCACCGGACCTTGCCTTTCGGCACGCTGGTACGGGTGCGCAGCCTGGTCAACGGCAAGGAGGTCGAGGTGCGCATCACCGACCGCGGGCCGTTCAGCCGCGGCCGCGTGATCGACCTGAGCCGCGCCGCCGCCGAAGCCATCGGCATGCTGGGGCTGGGCGTCAAGGATGTGCTGCTGCTGGTGCCCGAGTCCACCGCTCCGCTGGCCGAGCCACCAGTGCCCACCAGCCGCGCACGCGTGATCAAGCGCGCCCCCAAGCTGCGCTGACCACCGCTTTTCATCCCTGCCCGGGATCCCGGCCGTGCGCGCCGCGTTTTTAGGGAAAATTGGCCTCCAGCCCATGTCCAACAAGGGTGAGCAGCTATCAAATAAATAGCACATTTCAGACTGAAACGGTGCGTTGTTGTAAAAATCGGTATCGGTGAGCGCTTTTTCACCGGGGCATGTCGAAACCCGCAGGTCCTGATCGTCGTGTGGATGAGAGGCCTGAAAAAAGGCCGATGTTCAAGCTTTGAAAGGAAATCCATGACTGCTGCCACCCCCGCCTCCGACCGTGAACTGGTATTGACGCGCCTGATAGACGCGCCGCCTGACAAAGTTTTCCAGGCCTGGACCGACCCGGCGCTGATCGTGCAGTGGTTCACGCCCAAACCGTGGGAAACCGTGCGCGCCGAAACCGATGTGCGGCCCGGCGGCGCCAGCCTGATCGTGATGCGCGGACCCGACGGCACCGAGTTTCCGAACCGCGGTATTTACCTCGAGGTGGTGCCGAACAAGCGCCTGGTGTTCACCGACGCTTTCATTGATGCCTGGACCCCGTCCGAGAAACCCTTCATGACGGGTGTGCTGACGTTTGAGAATGAAGGCGGCAAGACGCGTTACACCGCGCGTGTGCTGCACTGGAGCGCCGCCGACCGCGAGGCCCACGAAAAGATGGGCTTTCACGAAGGCTGGGGCAAGGCCACCGAGCAGCTGTGTCAACTGCTGGGCGCGCCCCCGCCCGCCCCCTGATCCCAACGGAAAGGAGGACACCATGCGACAGGTGATCGCTGCGACTTTTCTGAGCCTGGACGGTGTGATGCAGGCGCCAGGCGGGCCGGACGAAGACCCGACCGGCGGTTTCGCGCACGGCGGCTGGACCGTCCCGTACTGGGACGATGAGGCGGGCCGGGCCATCGATGAGGCCATGGCCCAGCCTTTCGACTTGCTGCTGGGCCGCAAGACCTACGAGATTTTTGCGGCGCACTGGCCCTACATCCAGGACGAACCCATCGCGGACAAGTTCAATGCCGCCACCAAGTATGTGGCGACCTCATCGACCCAGCCCCTGGTCTGGGACAGGGCCGTGGCCTTGCACGACCCCGCCGCCGATGTGGCGCGCCTGAAAAAAGAGGAGGGGCCGAACCTGTTGATCCAGGGCAGCGGACAGCTGGTGCAAACGCTGCTGGCGCACGACCTGATCGACAGCATGACCCTGCTGGTGTTTCCGCTGCTGCTGGGGCCAGGCAAACGTTTGTTTGGCGGCGGTACAGCGCCGGCCGCGCTGAAGCTGACCGGCAGCCGGGTCTCGACCACCGGCGTGATCATCAGCACCTATGTGCGAGACGGCGAGATCCGGACCGGGTCCTTCGTGCCAGCGCAGCCGAGCGCGCGTGAACTGGCGCGGCGCGAGAAGATGAAGCGGGAAGGCTGAGCCGGTACAGTCGATCATCCGTCCCAGAGATTGCGTTTGCCGGGCTTCTCCGCAGGGGGCCTGGTCGTCGGACGCCGGTGTTGGCGCGGGCACAGCTCCTTCAGGAGCTTCTCCTTGCGCTGCAGCATGGCCTCCGCTTCCTGAGGCGTGAGCTTCTGCAAGGACGGGTCCGTTTCGGTCGGCCGGTACAGCCGCCATAACCAGTGCTGCCCTGACTTTTCGTCGCGGCAGAGGTAAATGGCCACAGCCGGGCCGCGAATCTCCTTGAAGCGGCTGGGTGCAAACCGGTCGATGCGTTTGTCCGTGTAAAGCACCGTCACCTCAGCCCCGGCGAACTTGCCGCGGCGATACGCGCGGAACTCGTTGTCGATGGACACGAAGGCATACGCCCCGCTGCCCGCGCGGTAGTAGCGCAGCGCGAAAAGAAGCACCAGCGCAAAGGCCAGCGGGAGGAAGAATTCCTTGCCACTCATTTCTCGAACGCTGGGGGCGTTGGCATTCTGAGGCCTAAGGTTTGACTTAGGCGACGCCGTCAGGCGTCCGCTTGAAGGAAGGGTTAGGCCTCAGGGAGGGTGATGCGAGCATACAAGCTACAGCGCTCCTAAGCGGTGGGTCCGGAGGTTTCGGTGTGCGCGTGATTTCTTGCGAGACGTGCCGATTCATTAGCTCGCCTTTCATCGCGTCGCCTGTAGTAATCGTCGGTAGGCACGAAAACAATCAGGATAGCGCCAAGAATCATTAGAGCGAAGCTTGGAAGGAAGAACAGCCACATTGACCACGGAATAATGCCAATGCCAATGATGAAGAGAGAGAAGCCGATTCGATCGACTGGTGCAATCTTGTCGACTGGCCCATAGTTAAATAAGACAAGAACAAGGAACCCAACTAGCAGCCAAGAGTAGAAGAACATGGGTGAGGCTTAACGTAGAGATGACCGGACCACCACAACTAGCGGCGAAGCCGCCTTCTGCTGTTGTGGGTCCGTGTCGATTAACAAGTTAGAACTCATTTTTCGTCAACCATTCGTTGAGCCAAGTCCGCAAACCATAGCTGCTTTTCCCCGTCAACAATGGTAGTCCTCGTCCCCAGGGGAAAGGTGACATGTTTAACGGGGCGCACGGTCCACGCGTCGCGCTGTTTCGGCGTGCTCGTGTCCCCAACTATCTCCATAGCGCCGCGCCAGTGCGCGGTGGTGGTCGCCTGAGGCAACACCGATTTGCATCTCGAAAGAAAGTCTGGCGCCCCGGGGATGTACACGCCTTCGTAGCCGCCGAGAAAGAGCAGGTACGAGGTGCCAAGCTTTAGAGAGGGCAAAAATTCGAACTCAATCAACACGCTAGGCTTCGCGCCTTTGATTCCTTCCACCACTCGGCACGTGTACCGCGCCCCGCACGGCTCACCGCCAGCTGACACCACCCGTCCTTCCACAATTTCGACGACAGCCACCGTCTTGGACGCTCCGTAGAGTTCTTTCAACGGAATAGGGAAGGGTATCGACGCATTCGCACGAACTCCAGCGACGAAGGTTGCCACTGCGGTGATGGCGTTACGGCGTTTCATGAGCTCTAACGTAATGTATAGAGCAAGGCGTGCTCGATAAACTGGCGCGTGCTCGATATTCCGGACCTGCCAAATGCGGACAAGTCCTTGTTCTTGAACGAATATTTCATCCTTGCCGCGACTCCCTGGCTAAATAAACAAGCACCAAACCCCGCAGCCGGAGTTTAGGCGCTGCAGAGTTCACCGCGCATCCCTATTTGGACGGCCCCTTTTTTGGCCGGCCGCAAAACCCCTTGGCTCGCCATGGCAAAAATCGTCCGAGTGCCTTTTCTCGTTGATTTCCTATAATTTCAGTAATTCCTGAAAATTCAATAAGTCCACGCCATGAACCTCGCCCCCCTGACCCAGCGTTTTGTCCTGCATTTCGGCGAAATGGGCAGCCGCTGGGGCATCAACCGGACGGTGGGGCAGATTTATGCGCTGCTGTACGTGTCGCCGCGCGCGCTCAATGCCGACGAGATCGGCGAGGCGCTGGCCTTTTCGCGCTCCAATGTCAGCATGGGGCTCAAGGAGCTCCAGTCCTGGAACCTGGTGCGGCTGCAACACCTGCCCAACGACAGGCGCGAGTATTTCCAGGCGCCGGAAGACGTCTGGGCGATCTTCCGCACGCTGGCCGAGGAGCGGCGCAAGCGCGAGATCGACCCGACGCTGTCGATGCTGCGCGACGCGTTGATGGAGCAGCCGTCCAACGGCGACGACATCCACGCCCAGGCGCGCATGAAACAGATGCACGACCTGATTGAATTGATGACCGGCTGGCTGGCCGAGGTGCAGAAGATGGATTCGGCCACGCTGATCAAGCTCATGAAGATGGGCGCCAAGGTGCAGAAACTGCTCGAGATGGCAGGCAGCGTGAAGGCTGGCTTGACAGGCCGCGCTGCAGCACCCAAGCTGACGGCTCCGCCCGCCGGCATTCCTGACGAAGAACCCCACCGGAGTTGATGATGGACGGACTTGACGCACTCCTGTTGGCCCGCATCCAGTTTGCGGCCAATATCACCTTCCACATCCTGTTCCCGACCATCAGCATCTCGCTGGGCTGGGTGCTGCTGTTTTTCAAGCTGCGGTTTGTCAGCACTGGCAATCAATACTGGATGGACGCCTACCAGTTCTGGGTCAAGATTTTTGCGCTGACCTTTGCGCTCGGTGTGGTCAGCGGCATCACCATGAGTTTCCAGTTCGGCACCAACTGGCCGGGTTACATGGAAAAGGTCGGCAACATCGCCGGGCCGCTGCTGGCCTACGAGGTGCTGACGGCCTTTTTCCTCGAGGCGACCATGCTCGGCGTGATGCTGTTTGCGCGCGAGCGCGTCAGCGAAACCATGCACACGGTGGCAACCCTGCTGGTGGCCGGTGGCACCACGCTGTCGGCGTTCTGGATCCTGGCGCTCAACTCCTGGATGCACACCCCGGCCGGTTTTGAAATGATCAACGGCCAGGCGCATGTGACGAGCTGGCTCGCGGTCATCTTCAATCCCTCCTTTCCTTACCGCCTGGTGCACATGCTGCTGGCCTCGGGCCTGACCGTGGCTTTCCTGGTGGCCGGCATTTCGGCCTACCGCTGGCTGCGTGACGAGAAGACGCCCGAAGTGATGGCCAGCCTCAAGACCGGTGTGTATCTGGCCGCGCTGCTGATTCCGCTGCAGATCATTGCCGGTGACCTGCATGGCCTGAACACGCTCGAACACCAGCCGGCCAAGCTGGCGGCGATGGAAGGCATCTGGAAGACCGAAAAGGGCGCACCGGCGATCCTGTTTGCGCTGCCCGATGAAAAGGCGAAGGAAAACCGCTACGAAATCGCCATCCCGAAACTGGCCTCGCTTTACCTGACCCATTCGTGGGACGGCGAGATCAAGGGGCTGGACCAGTTTGAAGGCAAACACCCGCCGGTCGCGCCGGTGTTCTGGGCCTTCCGCATCATGGTTGGCATGGGCTTGCTGATGCTGGCGGTGAGCTGGGCCAGCACCTGGCAATTGGCCCCCTGGAAGAGGGACCCGGAACGCAACCTGAAACCCTGGCATGCGAAATTGCTCGTGGCCATGACCTTTGCCGGCTGGATCGCGCTGATTGCGGGCTGGTATGTGACCGAGATCGGCCGCCAGCCCTGGCTGGTGACGGGTGTGCTGACCACGGCCGAGGCGGCTTCGGCCGTGCCTGCGCCGCGCATCGCCTTCACGCTGGTGATGTACCTGGGGCTGTACGCGGCGCTGACCGCTGCCTATATCTCCGTGGTGTTCTACCTCGCGCGGCACAGGAAACACGCCGACAAGCCCTTTGGCGACGACGACACGGCAGGCGAGACCGAGAGGGAACTCAATGTCGTGAATTATCCGGAGAAGGAAGGAGTCCCGAATGCTTGATCTCGCACCCGATCTGGGCCAAGCGGCCGGCTGGATGCCGATTGTGTTCCTGGTGGTGATGGGCCTGGCGATGCTGGCCTATGTGATCCTGGACGGCTACGACCTCGGCGTCGGTGTGCTGATGCGCCGTGCCAGCGATGACGACAAGGACACCATGATCGCCAGCATCGGCCCCTTCTGGGATGCCAATGAAACCTGGCTGGTGCTCGGCGTGGGTATTTTGCTCACGGTGTTTCCGATGGCCCACGGCGTGATCCTGGGCGCGCTTTACCTGCCGGTGGCCTTCATGCTGATCGGCCTGACCCTGCGCGGTGTGGCTTTCGATTTTCGCGTGAAGGCGCGGGCGGCGCACAAGCCGCTGTGGAACCGGCTGTTCTACAGCGGCTCGCTGCTGGCGAGCTGGAGCCAGGGCTACATGCTGGGTTCGCTGATCACCGGCTTTGCCAGCACCTGGTGGAACATGCTGTTCAACGCGCTGATCGGGGCGGCGCTGGTGGCGGCCTACTGCCTGATGGGTGCGGGCTGGTTGATCATCAAGTCCGAGGGCGAGCTGCAGCTCAAGGCGGTGCGCTGGGCGCGCGGCAGCCTGTGGTTCACCATGGCCGGCGTCGCCGCGATCTCCATCGCTACGCCGCTGGTCAGCCCGGTGATTTTTGCCAAGTGGTTCTCGTTTCCGAACATCGTCTTGCTGATCCCGATCCCGGTGGCCACCGCGGTGCTGTTTGCGGTGATCTGGCGCAGCCTGCAGCGCCTGCCGGTGCGCCTGGGACAGGGCAATGAATACGGCGCCTGGGTGCCGTTTGGCGCCACCGTCGGCGTGTTTTTGCTGGCGTTTTACGGTCTGGCCTACAGCCTGTTTCCGTGGCTGGTGATCGAACGCATCACCATCTGGCAGGCGGCGACCGCGCCCGAAGCCATGGGCGTGATCCTGGCCGGCGCGGTGGTGGTGCTGCCCATGATCATTGGCTACACGGTGTTCGCCTACCGCGTGTTCTGGGGCAAAAGCGCGGCACTCAAGTATTGAAGGCGGGTGCCTGCTGGCGATAAAATGGCGTCTTCCCCAAAGTTGCCAACCCATCCCCATGAGAGCGCAGAGCAAATACAACGCATCGTTGCAGTCGGCGGTTGGCTTGAGCGACGAGCAGCGTCAGACCGCCGAACAGAAATTCCTGGAGGTGCTGGAGCATGTGCTGGGCGGCGCCTCCGCCGTGCGCGGTGCGTATGTCGAATGGATGGCGGTACGCTCCCTGCGCGCCGAAAACCCCGATGTGCCGCGCTCGGCCGAGGAACTGCAGGCGATTGCCCGCTGGGAAGAAGCCGCCGATCATGCCAAACGGGCGGTTTTCCGGCAGATGAAGATTGCCACCCAGAACGCATTTTTCGAACTGCACATCTGGAATTCGCGGACCCGCTGAAAGCCTGACTGTCATCCCGGACGGGACCCGGGATCCATGCAGCAACAAGCAAGGGCATGGGTCCATGCGCATCGATGGCGGACCCGGTCCGCCATGACCAGTGACTAGCGTTCGTCGTAGCTGATGCTCACGTGATCCGTGAGCGGCCGTGCCTGGCAGCTCAGCACAAAGCCTTTTTTCACTTCCCAGTCTTCCAGCGTGAAGTTTTTTTCCATGGCCACCTCGCCGTCCAGCACCCGCGCGCGGCAGGTGCAGCAGACGCCGCCCTTGCAGCTGTAAGGCAGATCCAGCCCGGCTGCCAGCGCGACGTCGAGCACGCGGTCCTGCGGGTGCATGCGCAGTTCGTGGGACTTGCCGTCGAGCTGCACCGACAGGCGGATGGGCCCGGCGGCACTTGCGGATAACAAGCCATTCAGGCCTTCCGCCCTCTGCTGATGCGCGCCAGAAGCTCCTGAATTGATAGCGTATGCCGGCTGGCCGGCAGTGGTGAAACGTTCGCTGTGGATGCGCTCGCGCGGCACGCCGGCGGCCAGCAGCGCCTGTTCGCAGCCTTCGATCATGGCCTCGGGGCCGCAGATGAAAGTCTCATCGATCGCGGCCGCCGGCACCAGGCTGGCCAGCAGCTGGCTGACCCTGGCCGCGTCCAGCCTGCCGTTGAACAGCGCCACCTCCTGGGCCTGGCGCGACAGCAGGTGGATCAGGTTCAGGCGCGCCGGGTAGCGGTCCTTCAGGTCCTGCAGCGCCTCGTTGAACAGGATGGAGCTGCTGCGCTGGTTGCAGTACACCAGCGTGAAACGCGAGTCCGGCTCGCCGGCCAGCGTGCTGGCCATGATGGACAGCAGCGGCGTGATGCCGGAACCGGCGGCCCAGCCCACGCGGTGCACCGCGCCGCTGCGGCGTGGCGTGAAGCGGCCTTCGGGCGGCATCACCTCCAGGGTGTCGCCGGGCTGGAGTTGCGTCGCCCAGTTGGAGAACAGCCCGCCGGCCACGGGCTTGATGCCGACCTCGATCTCGCCCTGCGTCTCGAATCGCTGCGTGCTGCTGCAGATCGAATAACTGCGGCGCACCGCCTGCCCGTTGACGGTCGCCTTCAGGGTGAGGAACTGGCCGGGCTTGAAGCGGTAGAGGTCCCGCAGCCCCGGCGGGATGGCGAAGCTGACAGCGACCGCGCCGGCCGCCTCGGGTGTGACGTGGCGGACGATGAGCGGATGAAAATGGGGTACCGACATGGCGCTCAGTTCAGTAGGGCTTGAAGAGATCAAACGGTTCCATGCAGTCCAGGCACTTGTAGAGCGCCTTGCACGCGGTGGAGCCGAAGTGTGAGGTCTCGGTGGTGTTGGCCGAGCCGCACAAGGGGCAGGCCACGGCCTGGGCCGCGGGGCGCGGCGCAAAACGCATGACGCGGTCGCTGCCGGCCGCCAGCGTGTGCGGCGGCGCGATGCCGTAGCTGCGCAGCTTGTCTTTGGCCGCCTCGGTGATCCAGTCGGTGGTCCAGGCCGGCGCCAATTGTGTGGTGATGCGCGCGCTGAGCTGCCACTGCGCCAGCGCGGTGCGGATGTCGTCGGCAATCTGGTCCATGGCCGGGCAGCCGCTGTAGGTCGGCGTGATCACGATCTCCAGACCCGTGTCGTCCTCGCGCACATCGCGCAGGATGCCGAGTTCACGAATCGACACCACCGGGATTTCCGGGTCCGGCACGGCGTCCAGCGCGTCCCAGACCTGCTGCAACCGGCTTGCGGTGGACGGCATGGGCATTACCACCGGGCCTGCGGGTGCGCGCGTGCCAGCGACTGCATCTCGGCCAGCAGCGGCGCCAGGTGGCCGCTGTGCTGGCCGGTCCTGCCGCGGGGCAGGGCGGCTTGCAGCAGGGGCGGACGTGACAGCCCGGCTTCTTCGAGGGCGTCATGGACAAGCGCTTCCCATGGCGTGCGCAGCGTTGACGCGTCACCGCTCCAGAATTCCGCGGTGTAAGGCATCAGCCGGTTCAGGGCGGCCTGCGTGCGCTGATGCGATTCGGCCGTCCCGTCGCCAAGGCGGACCAGCCAATCGCGCGAATGGCGGAAGTGATATGCCACTTCCTTGAGCGACTTGCCGGCAATGCCCGCCAGCTGTGCATCGCCCGAGGCCTGCAGCACTTCCCACTGCAGCAGCATGTATGCGCTGTAGAGAAAGTTGCGGACAATCGTCACCGCGTAGTCGCGCTCCGACGACGCCGAGGCATGCGGCAGCTCGAGCAGCGTGAAGTTGCGGAAATCGGCCGCATCGCGAAAGTAGGCCAGCGAATCCTCGGTCGCGCCATCGCCACTCACCGTGGCGGCGTGCTGGTACAACATCCGCGCCTGGCCGATCAGGTCCAGGCTCATGTTGGCCAGCGCGATGTCTTCCTCGAGCACCGGGCCGTTGCCGCACCACTCGGCATTGCGCTGGCCCAGCACCAGCGCGTTGTCGGCCAGGTGCAGCAGTTGGTCCAGCGAAGCCTGGACAGGGGTGGCGACGATATCCATCACATGTGGCCCACTTCGTCGGGAATCGTATAAAAGGTCGGATGCCGGTAAATCTTGTCGGCCATGGGTTCAAAAAACGCCGGTTTGTCGTCGGGCTCGCTGGCGGTGATGGTGGCCGAAGGCACGACCCAGATGCTCACGCCCTCCTGGCGCCGCGTGTAGACGTCACGCGCCATCTGGAGTGCCTGCTGCGCATCGACGGCGTGCAGGCTGCCGCAGTGTTTGTGTTCCAGGCCCTGCTTGCTGCGGACAAAAACTTCCCACAAGGGCCAGTCGCGCCCTGCGGACGCGCCGGCCTCTGGCCCTTTCCGGCCCGACCCCTCCCCATCCCTCCCCTGCTCAGGGGAGGGCACAGGCTTGCCTGCGCCGGTAGTCATGCCGCCTCCTTCAATGCCCGTGCGCGCTGTTTGGCGGCATGCGCCTGGGCGGCGTCGCGCACCCACTGTCCGTCCTCATGGGCTTTCACGCGATGGGCCAGCCGCTCCTTGTTGCAGGGGCCGTTGCCGTTGACGACTTCCCAGAACTCGTCCCAGTCGATCGCGCCGTAGTCATGCTGCTGGCGCTGCTCATTCCATTTCAAATCGGGGTCGGGCAGGGTGACGCCGAGAACTGCGGCCTGCGGCACCGTGGCGTCGACAAATTTCTGGCGCAACTCGTCGTTGGAGATGCGCTTGATGCCCCAGCGCATGCCCTGCGCGGTGTTGGTGCTGGCCGCGTCAGGCGGGCCGAACATCGCCAGCACCGGCCACCACCAGCGGTTGACCGCGTCCTGCACCATGGCGCGCTGTTCGGGTGTGCCCTGCATCTGCACCATCAGGCTTTCAAAACCCTGGCGCTGGTGAAAACTTTCTTCCTTGCAGATGCGGATCATGGCGCGCGCATACGGGCCGTAGGAGCAGCGGCAGATCGGCACCTGGTTCATGATGGCCGCGCCGTCGACCAGCCAGCCGATCACGCCGACATCGGCCCACAGCAGGGTCGGGTAGTTGAAGATGGAGCTGTACTTGGCCTTGCCGGTATGCAGCGCGTCGAGCAGGCTGTCGCGGCCCACGCCCAGGGTTTCGGCGGCCGAATAGAGGTAGAGGCCGTGGCCACCCTCGTCCTGCACCTTGGCCAGCAAAATCGCCTTGCGTTTGAGCGAGGGCGCGCGCGAGATCCAGTTGCCTTCGGGCTGCATGCCGATGATTTCGCTGTGGGCATGCTGGCTGATCTGGCGCACCAGGGTGCGGCGGTAGGCCTCGGGCATCCAGTCCTGCGGCTCGATTTTCTGGTCGGCGTCGATTTTTTCATCGAAGCGGGTCTGCTGCGCATCGGGCGCCGAAGCAAGTGTGGCTTGCGTGGGGGCTGGCCCGTCGGGCAAGTCGAGGGATTGGGTGTACATGGGCTGTCTCCTGTCGCTGGGCTCGCCTCGCAGGCGATTTTTGCCAGTATATCAATTAACCGACCGGACGGTCGGTTAATTGTTCATCAGGCCGTCAGGGCTTGTCAGCCGGCCAGCGCGAGGTCGGCCAGCAGCGCATCGGCCGAGGGGTAACGCGCCTGCGGATCCTTGGCCATGAGGCGGTCGACGATGGGTTGCAGCGCCGCATGGGCCGGCGGCAGGGCCGGCGTTTCGGCATGCAGGTGTTTGGCCAGCAGAAGCTCCAGCGATTCCGCCACAAAAGGCCGCTGGCCTGCCAGCATCTCGAACAGCATGACCCCCAGGCTGTAGAGGTCGGTGCTGGCCGTGACCGCGCGGCCGCCGGCCT